>JADYZS010000144.1 GCA_020853075.1 Anaerolineae bacterium
GGCCACATCGGTAGCGGCGCGCAGAGTGCCGCCGCGCAAGGAGGCTAGAAAATCCACCACGATGTAGTGAAAGCGTATGCGCCCCTCCTCGTCTCGCGTGATAGGCTCAAAGATGCCGACCAGAGGGCCTGGTTCTACATCTAACCCCGTTTCCTCTACCACTTCGCGCCGCACCGCCTCGGCAGCGGTCTCACCCAATTCCACCAGGCCGCCCGGCAAACCCCAGGTGCCCTTGCCCGGCTCTTGCCCCCGCTGCACCAGGAGGACTTTCCCATTATCTATCACTACGGCGCCCACCCCGACCAATGGGGCCTCCGGATACTCTCTCCGCATTTCTACCTCCGCTGTTGCCCCTATGCCGCCCTAAAGCGGCAGGTTGACGTCACGAGCGAGCCCGGCGGCAAACGAACATCTGAGATCGGGATGCCGCAGTCGGCGACCGGTCTCCGCCACCAGTTCCGCGGCTTCGGCCTGAAGCCGGCCGGCGGTATCCTGATCTCCGACCTGGCCGTGTACGTGTCGCAGCCAGCGTCTCGCTTCAATCTGAATGGGGCGATAGCACATAAGGTCGGCCAGATCGCGCGCGGTCACGAAATCTGCTTTGGCCGCAGGCAGATCGTGCCGGGCAAGATGCACCTGACCCCGGAGCAACAGGCCTCGTGCCTGGTACTTGCGTGCCTGGGTGCAGGCGGCCCAGCCCAGTAGGTCATCCACAGCCTGAGCAGCATCAACGAAGCGCGCTTGGGCCACACAGAGCCGGGCACGCGCATCGGCCAGGCGGGTTTGCCAGCGCCACGAGTGAAAGCCAAATTCGGGGCGACCCATCCATTCCTGCACCGCCAGGATATACTCCTCCGCTTCGTCAAGTTTGCCCAGGGCTGTGCAGTCCAGCGCGAGGTTAATCCAGGTGCTGATCTCTGGCGGGCGTACCGGCGCTGCGCGCGCCAGTTCCAGCCCGGCGCGATCCAGTTTGTACGCGGCCTCCCAATCGCCCAGTTCGGCAGAAAGCCAGGCTCGTGTATTCGGGTATTGAGCCAGCCCGAAGGGGTTGTGAGTCTCTTCAGATAGGAGCCGCCCAGTCTCAAGGGCGTCCAAGGCAGCGTCATATCCGCCCCGCCCCCCTTCGGCTCGCGCCAGTAGATACAGCGACACGATCTCGCCCACATGGTCATTCAGGCTTTTCTTTACGTCGTGCGCCTTCTTTGCCCAGGCAGCCGCGCGCCCAAAACGGCCACGGAAATTATCCTGGACGCCGAGGTAGAAGAGAGATTCCCCTTCGGCCGCGCGCTCATCGCTCGCACGGCTGGCAAACAGAGCGCGCCGCATGTGGGGATATGCTTCTGATAGGCGCCCGTCGGCCTGCGCCACCAGACCTGCGACCAGGTAGGCGCGCAGGGCTACGGAACGGTCTGCCAGGGCACTTGCCCGCTTTTCGGCCTGCTGCGCCGTCGCCAACGCTTCTGGGCTCTTGCCACTTAACCAATAGAGCCAGGCAACCCGGCCCATGATCCTGCACTCGTCATCAGGGCGGCCCGCCTGCCGCGCAAGAGCCAATGCCTCCTCATAGTCTGCCAATGCCTGGGAATACTGGCTGAGGAATTCGTGCAATTTGCCTCGCGCCTCTCGTATCGCCAGGACCTCTTCTGCCGGCGCGCCGTCGCTCATGGAAAGCGCGCGGGCAAACAGGTCAAGGGCTTCCTGGTTAGCGTAGCGCCGCGCGGCGCTTCTCCCCGCCTGCAGGAGATAGTGGCGAGCGCGGTCTGGGGCCTCTCCTCGCTCCCAGTGGTACGCCAACACGTCGCTGCGCTCCTCCGTGCCGTCCGGAAAGGCTCGCTCGGTGGCTTCTGCGATCTCGCGGTGCAGTTGCCGTCGTTCCGACCTCAAGAGCGATTGATACACCGCCTCTTGTGTCAACGCCTGCTTAAACATATACGACTGGTCGGCCCCGGCCACGCGCCGCAGGATTTCCATTTCTTCTAATCGCACGAGTAACTGGTCAAGGTTCATCGGAAATCTACCCGTTAGCCAGCACAGCATGGACCTGGGGGCGTCTGAGGAACGAGGCGCGCAACGTCGGAGAGCCTGCATGGTCGGCGATGTGAAGAACGACCCCACGCGCCTGATTACGAAGCCCCTCTGCTTCGGCCTGGTTCCCCTGCCCCCTCTCCACCTGGCTGAGAGAGAACAAGATTCTCCATAGGATGCGATGCGAGTTGTGGGCTTCGGCTTCGGCGCGGGCTTGCCGTAGAACCTCGCACGCCTCTTCCCCCCGGCCCAATGCCGTGAGAGCCTCGCCTTTGATATAGAACGCATCGGCCAGGAAGGGGTGCATGCCGAAATTCTGAAGCGCGGTGATCAGCCCGTCCACTTGACCGATAGCACGGGTGTACTCTTTACGAGCGAGGGCGATCTCACCCTCAACCAACGGAACGAGCACAAAGGCAAAGGAGTTGGGGTCCAAATCGTTGAGTTCCAGGCGGGCTTCCGCAATCGTTGCCTCGGCTTCTCCCAGGTTCCCACCGAGAAATTGCAGGTAGGCCAGGGCAACCAAAGCATCCGGTCGTTCGCCACGCAATTGACCTTGTGCCTTCTCCAAGGCGAGATGCGCCAAACCCAGCCCCTGCTCTACTGCGCCCAGGAGCCCATAAGCCCACCCCAGGAGGGCGCGCATGCCTACAATAGACATGATGGACCCTGCCTCCTCTCCCAGGCGGATGGACTCCTCCGCCCCTGCGATGAAGCGATCCATCTGACCGCGATCAAAATAGACGTAACCTGCAACCGAGAGGCTAAAGGCCTGGCCCCACTCGTTCTCGGCCACCTGGCTAAGCCGGTACGCTTCATCTGCCGCTGCGATGGCCTGATCGTACTCACCGACGAAGAAATGCAACATGCTCGTATTGGTAAGATTCTCTGCCAGCATCGGGAGGTTGCCCAGGGCCTGCCAGATCTCGCGCGCCTCTAACAGGGCCGCCCGCGCGCGGTCAGCCTTGCCGTACACCACGTAGGAGCGCCCGACATCGTTCAGAGTGAAACCTAGCTGCTCCTGCAGACCGAGTTCCCGCGCGATGGCTAGCGACTCCTCCCCATACTCAATGCTCTCGGCTATGTGGCTGGTTGACTGGCTCACCAGAGAGAGGTTCCAGAGTATCTTTGCTTCGGCCTCGCGGTCCCCCGTCTCGCGCGCCAGGGTAAGAGCCTCTTGCGAGAGGGCTTTTCCTCGGGTCGGGTCGTATCTGCTGGTGAGAGCGGAGTAAATGGTGGCGCAAGCCATCAGAGCCGCAAGTCGCATCTTGTGGTCGCCATTCCCCTCCGCCAGCATCTGTATCTCCGCGTAGAGGGCCACAGCCTCATCGTACTTGCCGTCTAACTCCAGGGCCCGCCCGCAACTGGTATAAAGGTGGATGAACTCCTCGCTGCTGGCCGCGCCGCGCTTGGCGATCTCTAACGCACGCAGATAGTGACCTACCGCCTCGGTGTTCGCATATTTACGACGGTCGGCATCACCGGCCATCGTCAGATATTTGAGGGCGCGGTTGTCTCTGGCCTCGTAGAAGTGCTGGCCGAGCACAGGCGCGAGTTCCTCCAGCCGGTCGGGATAGATCCGCTCCAAGGCGTCGGCAGCCGCCAGGTGCAAATGCCTGCGGTCTTGCTTCAAGAGCGATGCGTAGGCCGTCTCCTGCACCAGCGCGTGCCGGAAAAGGTATTCCAATTCTGGATCCGCCGCAATGAGGCGGATGAGCCCAGACGATTCCAGATTGCCGAGTTGGTTATCCAGGTTCATAGGGCATCCAATATAGCACGCGCTTGCGGCGTGTTGAGAAACGAGCCCCTTAGTTCCGGTGTGCCTACGTGGTCAGCGAAGATTCCAGGGCGCTGAGCAGATTGCCTCACGTCATGCGGCTTCCAGAACGGCACGCACCGAAGACGAACTCAAAAATGAAGCGCGCAATTGAGGCGAGCCGGCACGCTCGGCGATGAAATCCACTATCTCCCGTGCTTGCTGGCAAAAAGATTTCGCTGCCGTCTGGTTGCCCCGCGCTCTCTCAACACGGCTGAGGGCGGCGAGAATCTTCCACCAGATGTGTCGTACTGTCCTGGTTTCAGCCTCCACACGGGCTTGCACGAGAGCCGCGTAGGCCTCATCAACTTGCCTCTGCTCAAGAAAAGCCATGCCCCTATAATAGAGTACATAGGGGAGCAGGGCACGTGCGCCGAGTTTCTTTAACCTCTCCAACCTTATTTCAGCCAGAGCTACCAATTGGGAATAGGTTTGCCGTACCATACCGAGTTCAAAATCGGCCAACAACCACATGGTGTCAATGTAAAGCAGATCCTCGCCCTGATTCACCTGAGATACCCGCTGCATGGCTCTTTCGGCCTCACCATATTCGCCGCGATAGATATGGATCAACGCGAGGCCACCCAGCGCCTGCGCTAACCAGAAGGGAACCCGTGCCTCAGCATGGGCAACGGCCTCGCGGGCCCTGTTGAGTCCCTCATCAAGAGTACCCAGGAGACCAAACAAGTGAGCCTGATTACTAAGAGTGATGGTCCGTCCGGCCAGAAATCCTGCTTCGTCGCTCCTCCGTAGTGCTTCATCCAGGGCGGTCAACGCTTGTTCCGACTCGCCTATCTGCAATAAGATAGCACCTCGCACACCCTGGCTATATGCCTGACCCCAGAGGTTGCCGATGGGATGGCTGATGCGATATGCTTCATCAGCCAGGTCTAAGGCTTGTGCAAACTCACCATCAACGGCTAGATGGTTGGCTGAGCTGGTTAGATTATCTGCCAACATTGGCAAGTTACCGAGTTCGCGCCAGAGGGAACGGGCCTCCGTCAGCGTTGGCAGTTTTCGTTCGGCATACCCTGCGCGCCAATAGACCATACCGCCAAGATCGTTGAGGGTGTAGGCCAGTTGCTCACGCAGGTTTAACTCGCGGGCGATAGCCAGCGACTGTTCACCGTATTGAATCGCCTCATCTACCCGGCTCGTAAAGAAGTGAAGGTGCATCAGATTCCACAGAATCCTGGCTTCGGCCTCGCGGTTGCCCAGATGCCTCGCCAGAACAAGACCACGATCCGCCAACAACTGCGCCTGTTCGGGGGAGTGCATAGCCGTGATCGCCGAATGAATCGTGGCACGGTGCATCAGCGCGGCCAGCCTCAACGAAAGGTCGTTGCGCTCGCCAGATAGAGCCTCCATCTCCTCGTAGTTGGCGGCTGCCTCAGGATAGCGACCACTTATCTCCAACACACGACCACGGCTCACGTAGAGATGAGTGAACTCCTCTGTGCTCAAGTTGGGAGTACGCCGGGCGACCTCCAATGCTTGCGTATATTGTTGTAGGGCCTCAGTGTTCGCATATCTGCGTGCGGCCAGGTCGCCGGCCAGGGTGAGATAGCGCAGAGCGCGGGGGTCGTCGCCCGCCTCGTAGAAATGCTGGCCCAGGAGCGTCGCCAGTTCATCCTGCCGTCCGGGATACAGCCGCTCCAACGCCTCGCCCACAGCCAGGTGCAACCGCTTGCGATCCTGCCGCAGAAGCGATTCGTAGGCGGTCTCCTGTACCAGGTTGTGCTTAAAGAGATATTCGTATTCCGGGTCGGCCTGGGCTTGCCGGATCAAGCCCGACGTCTCAAGCGTCCCCAACTGGCTCTGGAGCGTCACGCGCTAACCCCTTTCCCAAGCACCTGTTCCAACACACGCACCTGGAACCTGCGCCCGATGACCGACGCGACCTGCAAGGTGCGCTTAGCCTCTTCCGAGAGGCGGTCAATACGGGCCATGAGCACACCTTGCAGCGTATCAGGGATCTCAATGTTCTGAATCTCGCCAGTGACAGTCCAGTGGTCGCCCTGACGGGTGATTCCGCCCTGGTCAATCAACATCCGAATCACTTCTTCTACGAAGAAGGGGTTCCCTTCGGCTTTGGTGAGGATCAACCGCCGTATGCTATCGGGCAGGGCCTCAACTTCCAGGAGGTTGCTGACCAATTGCTTGCTGTCTGTTTCAGACAAAGGCGAGAGGTGGAGTTCAATAGCGCTGACACCGGAAACCTCGCGCGCCTGGTTGATAAGTTTCCAACCGGGAACTTACCTGACGGGGCGTGCCACAAATACAAACACCAGAGGGGATTCGGCGGCTATCGGCAAGACCTGTAGCCCAAGCTCAATAGATGAGGGGTCGGCCCAGTGCACATCCTCACAGACAACGACCGTCGGCGCAGTTTGCGCGAGGGTCCGTAACACGCGCTTGAACCCGGCGACGTACTTAGCCTGTAGCGCGGGCCCATCCAAATACCGGACCCGCGCGGCCATCTCCTCTTCCAGCCGCAGACCCAGCAGATGGCCGAGGAACGGATAGACTTCTTTCAGTTCTTCACCAAAGAGGCCTTCCATTCTCCGGCGGAGGGCGATGTGGATTTCTTCGGCAGAGGAGCCGGTAGGAACGCCAATCAGAGCCCGCAGGACATCGGTGCTCAAGTGATGCGCCATGGAGGAACCATAAGAGAGGCCGCGCCCCTCAAACCAATGTAAGCCGCCTTCGCCCGCTGCGGCGAGAGCAGCCCGACGCCACTCTGTCACTAAACGCGATTTGCCCAGACCCGCCTCGCCGATGATCGCTACGGTGGCCCCATGCCCCGCGCGCAGATCGGAGATGATCTGCATGAGCGTTGAGAATTCCCGATGGCGGCCCACCAGCGGCGAAGAGAGTCCGGCGAGGCCGCGCGTGCGCACCGCGCCCTTCCGCTCGCTCAACACGCGGAAGACCCGCACAGGTTCCGCCTTGCCCTTGACCGTGATTTTGCCCTGATCTTCATAATCAAAGAGCACCGGCGCCAACCGGCAGGTGTTTTCTGACACCAGGATCGTGTTAGGCTCGGCGGCGCTTTGGATCCGGGCAGCCAGGTTGACCGTATCGCCGACGGCGAGATATTCCATGTGCAAATCGCTGCCGATATGGCCGACGACGACGAGACCTGTGTTCAGCCCGATCCGGATTTGCAGATCCGAGACACGGTTTCGCCCGCGCAGTTCGTCCGCATAGTCGCGCATGGATGCCAGGATCCTGAGAGAGGCGCGGATCGCACGTTCCGGGTCGTCCTCATGGGCCAGCGGCGCACCGAAGAAGGCGAGGACGCCATCGCCCAGGAGTTGGGCAATGGTCCCTTCATAAAGATAGACAGCCTCGCTCACGCGCCGGTGCGCGCCCGACACGATCTCTCGCCAGTCTTCCGGATCCATCTGCTCGGCCAGCGCGGTTGAGCCGACGATGTCGGTGAAAAGGGCGGTGACTGTTTTGCGCTCGCCCTCTATCCGCTCCCGTTCGGCCAGGACCTTGCTGGCAACGTTCTGTGGCGCGGCACGGCGCAGCGCATCCAGGGGTTCGCTCCTGGCGACGGGCGCAGAGCGCGCTGTGGCCGTCGCGCCTGTCAGGTTGAACCCACAGTTTTGACAGAACCTGGCACCAGCTGAAACAGGCTTGCCACAGTTGGGGCAAACCCGCTCCAGCGGTTGGCCGCAGTTCTGGCAAAATCTCGCATCAGCCGCGTTCTCAAATGAACAATTTGGGCACTTCATCTGAACCCTCCTCGTTTCACGTTGACCAAACGCCATAGCATCTATCAAACGGCTAACCGACCTTCGCCATCGCGTTGTCCAGAAAGAGCGCTCGCAATTCCTGATCCTTGAACAAAGCGGCGATCTCCTCAACCAAAGAGCGCGCCTCCTGCCGTTTCATGTCTGCTTCATCCATCCGGCCCAGCATTGATAGGGCTTGCACTGAACCGACTAACGCCTGCAACATCAGCGGTCGCATTTGCATCTCCCGCGCGAAGGCCCCGGCGCGACTATAATCTGCCAGCGCGAGACCGTGCTCTTCCCGTGCGGCGCTTATCCGCCCGCGGACAAGGAAGATCATGGGATAGGTATTCTTCATGGCACGTTCCTCCGCGTAAGTACGTGCTCCTTCCGCCAGGCTTGCAGCATCGTCCAGGTTACTCCTTGCCAGCGCCACAAGCGCCTGTCCCACAAGGAAGAACGGTTTCTGCAACAGGATGGTCGGTGTGGGCTGCGTTAGCCCTTTCTGGAAAAACTGAGCGGCACGCTCTGTGTCACCTCTCGCCAGGACACAGTATCCTACGTCCGCCCAAGTTGTGCCGCCTGCCATCAAACCCGCCGGATGCTCCAAGAGTATCAAGGCTTCCGCATGATAGGGAAAGGCCTTGTCTGCCAACTTGTCGCTGATTTCCAGATAGGCTGTGCCCAACGTGCCCAATCCCATGACCAGTGGAAAGGGCATAGATTGCTCCAATAAGCGCGCTACCCGGACTTGACGTTTCAGAATTTCCACCGCATGTTCATACTCGCCCCGCTGTAGGGCGATGCTGCCCATGGTCCAGGTAGCCCAGGATTCCGCATAGGCCGACCCGATGTGCGCGCCTATATTGGCTGCCTCTTCCGCTATCTGGTACGCTGTCTCCAGGTCGCCGTTCCTGATGTGATAAATAGGAATATCCGAGGCTAACAGATTGGCCCGGTTCTCACGATTCCCCACCTTTTCTGAGGCGCGCAGTGCCTCCTGAGCGATTTGCCACGCCTCATCAAAACGGGTCATAAGGATCAGCGTCCCCGCAACATGGGCCAGTCCAGTTGCCAACTGCTCCTCCAGGTTCAGGTCACGCCCAATCTGCACGGACTCGCTCAGGTGCTTCATGGCACCGTCAAAATCCGCGGTGGCCGTACACATCATGCAGCGGATCCAGTAGTGCTCGGCCAGGCCCGCGAGGTCGTTGTACTCGCGCGCCAGCCGCTCTGCCTCTGACAGATGCGTTTCGTCCTCGGGGAATTGGCCCAACCGCAACGCGACCACCCAGGACAACTTGTTCAGCGCAGAAACTTGCATGGGGATGTCGCTGTGATCCTTTGCGACGTGAAACATCTGATGGTAGGTCTCTACCGCGCGCGGGATCTCGTTTGCTAACGTTAGCGCGCCGCCCAAGCCCTCGTACGCACGGCGCATGAGAGACATGTCCTCTACGGCCTGTAGAATCTCAAGCGCACGGCTGTAGTAGGAGATGGCTTCCGGGGTAGCATAGGCACGAGCAGCGCGATCCCCAGCGTCCACCAGATAGGGGAGGGCTCGTGTCTCCTCTTGCGCCTCCAGAAAATGGCGCGCGATATCGTGCACACGCTCTTTGTCCACCCGCTCCAGAGATTCTGCGACGCGCTGGTGCAGTTCACGGCGCTTGCTGAGGAGGATTGAGGAGTAGGCAGTCTCTTGCGTCAGCACATGCTTGAAGAGGTAAAGCCGGTGCGGCAGACGGCTTTTCTCGCGGATCAGTTCGCGCCGTTGCAGGTTGCCGAGCACATCGTCCAAACCCTGACGCACATCGTACACATCCGCCAACACATCAAACTGGAACTCGCGACCGATGACCGCTGCCGTTTGGGCCACACGCTTTGTCTCCTCGTCCAGACGATCCAAACGCGCCATGATGACACCGGTGAGCGTGTCGGGCACGGCGATATGTTCAATCTCGCGCGTGGCGCGCCAGTGCGAATTCTCCCGCACAACCAATCTGGCATCCAACAGGGAGCGAATCACCTCTTCTACGAAGAAGGGGTTTCCTTCAGCCTTCCTCAGAATTAGAGAGCGTACCTTCTCCGGCAAGTCTTCAATGTGCAAGAGGTTGGCAACCAGCGTACGCGCATTGCTCTCATCCAGAGGTTCCAGCATCAAGGCGGTATAGCGATGGCCGTAGTCTCGTGCAGCCACCTCGTGGAAACGCCATGACGGTTCCTGCCGGCGCGGGCGGAAGAGGGCTAAGATCATCAACGGCACGCGATCGGTGAGAGCCGACAAACGTTCCATCAGGTCAAGAGAGGTTGGATCAACCCAATGAAGGTCCTCAAATATCAGGACAAGGGGCCGCGTTGCTGCCAGGCCCTCACACAGAGCGCATGTGGCTTGAGTTACCCGTTCGCGTATATCGGGCGGTGTGAGGTATTTGACCCGCTCGTAGTCCTCACCGGCAAACTTGAGCCCCAAGAGCATCGCCAGGAATGGCGCGATCTCGGACACAGAGCCGGGCAGCAATTCCGCCACGCGCGCCTTCATCTTGTCATATTGTCCCAGGTCTTCCGCTGCCAGGTCCAGGTTGAAGGCCCTGCGCAACAGGTCTATGAAGGGCGCGTAGGGGGTGGCCGATTCATAGGAGAGGGAACGGCCTTCCAACCATCCCAACGAGGATGGTAGAGGAGCATTGACACCGATACCGCCTTCCTGTGCGGCCTCGGCTAACACCCCATCGGCAACAAGAGACTTGCGGAGTTCGGCCACCAACCGGGATTTACCAAGCCCCGCCTCACCCATGACCGAAATGATCTGTCCCTGCCCTTGCCGCAACTCCTCAACCCGTGAACGCAGCGTCGCCATCTCGCGCTCGCGCCCGACGAGAGGGGAATTCAACCCGACGATGCCGCGCGTGCGCGCGGCATCCTTCCGCCTGCCACGCACACGATACACCCGGACAGGTTCGGCCTTCCCTTTGACGGTGACCATCCCCCGGTCCTCAAAGTCAAACAAAGAGGCTACCAGGCGATGGGTCTGTTCTGAGATCAAGATCGTGTCGGGCTCCGCCGCGCTTTGCATACGCGCTGCCAGGTTGACGGTGTCGCCGACGGCAAGGTATTCCATGTGCAGGTCATCGCCGATATGGCCGACGACGACGAGGCCGGTGTTCAGCCCTACCCGCATCTGAAAAGAAGGCACGCGCTGCCTCTGGCGCAGCGTGCGGGCATAGTCCTGGATTGAGGTTAAGATGTCCAACGCAGCGCAGACCGCTCGCTCTGCATCGTCCTCGTGGGCAATGGGTGCCCCGAAGAAAGCCAGGACACCGTCGCCCAGGAGTTGGGCAATGGTTCCTTCGTAGCGATAGACGGCCTGGCTGACATGGCGATGAGCGCCCGATACGATCTCGTGCCACTCTTCAGGGTCCATCTGCTCGGCCAGCATGGTTGAGTTGACGATGTCGGTGAAGAGGGTGGTGACCGTCTTGCGTTCGCCCTCCATCCGCTCCCGCGCCGCTAACACTTTGGTGGCGACGCTTTGCGGTGCAGCGCGGCGGAGTGCCTCCAAAGGCTCGCTCTTGGCAACGGGGGCAGAGCGCGCCGTGGCCGCCGCGCCGGTCAGATTGAATCCGCAGTTCTGGCAGAACCTGGCACTAGATGAAACGGGCCTACCACAATTGGGGCAAACCCGCTCCAGCGGCTGGCCGCAGTTCTCGCAAAACCTGGCATCAGACGCGTTCTCATGGGCGCAATTCGGGCACTTCATGCCGATCTCTCCCCGTTACTGGCTGTGAAAACGAACATCTGACCCCTTCCTGAGTATGCTGCCAACCGCGAAGGTGGGCTAACTTCGCTTGAGCCGAACCGGCAGCGACACCTGGAAGCAGGTTTCACCTGGGCGGGATCTGACCGTGATTTGACCGCGGTGCTTATCTACGACGATGTTATAGACGATGTGAAGGCCAAGGCCCGTGCCGATACCTGGCGCTTTGGTCGTGAAGAACGGTTCAAAGATGCGCGACTGAATATCCGGCGGAATGCCCGGCCCGCTGTCTTTGATCTCTACGACCACCAGGCCATCCTTCCCATACGTGCGTAGGGTGATCTCACCTTTACCATCCATGGCATCCACGGCGTTGTCAATGAGGTTGGTCCACACCTGATTCAGTTCGCTGCCATAAGCCTCTATCTTCGGTAGATCCTTAGCATATTCCCGTGTGACCTTCACGCCTTGCTTGAGCCTGTGGCGCAAGATGACCAGGGTGTTCTCCAGGCCGTCGTGCACGTCCACTTCCTGGATCGGCGCTTGATCCAGAAAAGAATAGGTTTTGACCGCCTTGACGATCTCCGAGATGCGCGCGGCGCTCTTCGCTACTTCATCAAGGAGCGCGTACAGGGAGCAGCCACTCCCCACCCAATGGAGGATCAAAGGCAACTGGGCGGAAGAGAGATCCCGCACCGCCTCCGCCAAAGTCTCTACATCCCAACCAAACGTGACCAAGGCGGGAGCCAGTTCCCACGCCTCGTCCACGTCGCGCTCTTCCAACCACTCTTGCAGTTCGCCCTCGCGATCGCTGCGGATAAGGGGGTCCAGGTTCACCGATGCGGCTGCGCGCTTCACGATCTCATCTCGCAGCCTGTGAACCGACTCAGTTTGACGTGAGTCCAGATCAAGGGCATCCATTTGGAGCGTCAGCCGCTGCCAGGCCTCTATCGTTTGGCGCATCTGGGCGGTGCTACGCTGAGCCGCAGCCGCCGGGTTATTGAGTTCGTGCGCCAACCCCGCGGATAGTTTTCCGAGGGCAGCCATCTTCTCACTTTGCCTGAGAACGAGTTCCGTGTGCCGGAGGCGCGAGGTGACCGTGTGCAAAATCGCCAGCACCGCCGCCGGACTAGAGGAGAGCAATTGGAAAAAGACGCCCTGGCTAATCTTCAGCAAGCGGCTGTCTCGCAAGGCCCGTCCGGTGGCAGTACGCGGCACCTGCTCCAACACCGATATCTCGCCGATGACCTCACCGGCCCCACGCGTCGCGATCACTACGTCCTGTTGGCCGGATCGCTTGGTGAACTCAAACTCACCCTCCAGGACGATGTAAAGGGCATCGCCTGGGCTCCCTTCCTCCATCAGAATCTCACCGGAACAAATCCCAACCGTCTCCGACCTTTCCAGAAGCCAGGCGAGGTCGTCGTCAGAGAGTCCGGCAAAAAGCGGCAACCGTTTCAAGAATTCGGTGTTCATTCCCCCGGCCTTCTCAGGGTTCATATAGCCGGTCCGTCTTCGCGGCCATGATAAAGTCGTTGCGATGCAGGCCCTTGATCTTGTGCGTCCACCAGGTGACCGTCACCTTGCCCCACTCGGTCAACAAGGCCGGATGGTGGTCTTCCGCCTCGGCGACCTCGCCTACTTTGTTCGTAAAGGCCAGGGCTTCAGCGAAGTTACGGAACTTGAAGACGCGCTGCAAACGCTTGATCGCATCTACCTCTACGATCTGCCACCCAGGTACTTGCGGGTGGTACTCGGCAATCTCCGCGTCGGTGACCACCGGCTCGCCGCCGCGGCAAGCGACGCACTTCATTTGAGTTAGGGTATTCACGTATTCCACTCCGCGATGATCGGGATGACTTCCGATAGGCAAGTCACCGTCGCATCAGGGACAAACAGGTTCGCGAAAGGCTCGTTCTCTGGGTTGGGTGTCATGTTGGCGAGGATGGCCCACATCCCGACGTCTTGAGCCCCCCGAATATCCACTGGCACGGTGTCGCCTACCATCACGGCCTCATAGCCCGGCACGTCCCAGCGGTCAAGCACCGCGTTGAACGCCTCGGGCCGCGGCTTGCGGAACTCAATGGCCGCCGACGTGACCACCGTATCCAGGTATGGCCGGAGGCCCATGCCATCTATCAAGCCCTGAACAAGAGGGTCGTGGGTCGCGTTGGATAAGGCCCCCAGGCGATAGCCTTCCTCGCGCAGCGCACGCAAGGTCGCGAGGGTGTCGGGGTAGGGACGGTGGGCAGCAACCTCCGGCGCGAAGAATACCTCTATGGCCCTTGCCACCAGTTCCCGGTCGGCTTTGGGGTAGCCGACGAACTGCAAGAGAAAGGCCAACGTATCTTCCGCTTTGTGCTCCTCCATCTCGCGGGCCGACTTTTGCGCCGCGAACTTGCGCGCATCAATCCAGCGTGCCGGGAAGTTTTCGGGGAGATTCTCCATTCCGTTCTGCCGCAGGAAGGCAGCCATCGCCGCTGCGCCCTCGGCGATGATGTCATCCCAATCCCGATCCACCGTCGCCAATGTATTGCCAAAATCAAAGACTACGGCACGCACCGGGCACATAGCCACCGCCTTAATAAACACCTTGCTTGCTAAAAGACAGCACGAAGTATATGCGAATTCGGTGTAAAATGCAACCGTGAATCTAAGGGGCTTGGAGACCCTTTGGGATTCTGCTATAATGAGGCGCACCCAGGGATTGATAGAAGTAGGTATGTGGCTGGAGGGTTCTGTATGATGTTTCATGGTGGTGGTTGGTGGGCGTACCTGAGAAGCGACACAGAGCAGAAGCCGCCGCAGGTGGATCGTCGTCTCTTGTTTCGTGTGCTCGGCTATGCCCGCCCTTACTCAACAGTTGTCGTCTTTCTCCTTCTAATCATCGTTGCCACGTCTCTGATCCAACTGATTCCGCCGCTCTTGTATCGCGACCTCATTGATAACGTTCTGCCCCGGCGCGACGTGGCGCGCCTGAACCTGTTGGCGTTAGGGATGGTCGGCATTCCTATCCTCACCGGACTCATCGGCGTGGCAGAGCGGTATTTCAGCGCCCGCGTCGGCGAAGGGATCATCTACGACTTGCGCCGGCAGATGTACGATCACCTCCAGCGGATGTCGCTCCGCTTCTTCACCCACACGAAATCGGGGGAGATCGTCTCCCGCTTCAACAGCGACGTGGTCGGCGCGCAGAACGCCATCGTCGGTACGCTGCCCAGCATCGTCACGAACCTGATCACCCTCGTTTCTACCCTGGTGGTGATGATTTCCATTGAATGGCGTCTCGCACTCCTCTCAGTAGTGGTCCTGCCCGCCTTTCTCCTCCCGGCGCGCCGGGTCGGCACGACCCTGAGAGACATCCGGCGACGGGGCCTGGAGTACAACGCCGACATGAGCAACATCATCAGCGAGACGTTGAGCATCAACGGCGCGCTCCTGGTGAAGACCTTCGCGCGGCAGCGCCAGGAGGTAGAACGCTTCGCGGTCACCAGCGGCAAGGTGCGAGACACAGGCGTGCGCCGCGCCCTGGTTGGGCAGTGGTTCTTCCTGGGTTTGAGCATCGCCGGGGCCGTCGGCACCGCCCTCATTTACTGGGTAGGCGGGCATCTAGTACTCTCAGGGGCTATCACCGTGGGGAGCATCGTCGCCTTCGCCGCGTATCTGATGCGGCTGTACGGGCCCATCTCGGCTCTCACGAACGTTCAGGTTGAGTTCATTACCTCTATGGTCAGTTTTGAGCGCGTCTTCGCCTACGTGGACCTGCCAGTGGAGATCGCAGACCGTCCCGGTGCCATCACCCTAAAGGATGTGAACGGCCACGTCCGGTTTGAGGGCGTCTCTTTCGCCTACCAGGGTGGAGGCCCGCAGCCTCGTGAACCTGGCCCTCAGATAGTAAGCAGTTTCGTTGCGGGCCCGCCCGGAGATGGGAAAGGGAACGGCGATAAAAAAGAAAAAATGGAGATCGTGCCGGTCGTTCCTACCCGCCGGTGGGCGCTCCGGGATATCTCTTTTGACATCCGGCCGGGGCAACTGGTTGCCCTGGTGGGGCCGAGCGGCGCGGGCAAGACGACGATCACCTACCTTCTGCCGCGGCTCTACGATCCGACGGAAGGGCGAATCACCCTGGATGGACACGACCTGCGGGACGTGACCCAGGAGTCGCTGGCCCAGCAGATCGGCATGGTGACCCAGGAGACCTACCTGTTCCACGACACCATCCGCGCGAATCTCCTGTATGCTCGCCCCGACGCCGGCCAGGCCGACCTGGAAGCGGCCTGTCGCGCCGCGCACATCCACGATTTCATCGCCTCGCTGCCGGAAGGCTACGATACGGTCGTGGGCGAGCGGGGCTACCGGCTGAGCGGCGGCGAGAAGCAACGGCTCGCCATCGCCCGCGTGATCCTGAAGAACCCGCGTCTCCTCATTCTGGACGAGGCGACTTCCCACCTGGATTCTCAGAACGAGGCGATCATCAAAGCGGCGTTAGTGCCGCTCTTCCAGGGCCGCACCAGCTTCGTCATCGCCCACCGCCTCTCCACCATACTGGCCGCAGATAAGATTCTGGTTCTGGACGAAGGCCACCTGGTAGAAGAGGGAACGCACGGCGAACTCCTGGCGCGCGGCGGCCTCTATGCCCAACTCTACGAGACCCAATTCGGCCAGGAACTTGATGTGGCTGGACTGTCGGCCATCCACGAATAACGGAGCGTTCATGATTCGCATCTGCACCCCCGCCGACACCGAGGTTATGTACGAGATCGTCAACACCGCGGCCAAAGCCTACGCGGGAGTCATCCCACCCGACTGCTACCACGAGCCTTACATGCTGCTGGGTGAATTGCAGGCGGAGATGGCCGCCATGACCTTCTTCGGCTGGGACGAGGCGGGCGAACTCCTGGGCTTCATGGGCATCCAGCCAGTGCGAGACGTGACTCTTATTCGCCACGCTTACGTGCGCCCAGAGCAGCAGGGGCAGGGCATTGGCGGCGCGCTTTTACGCGACTTGATAGGGCGCACACGCACACGCCGCTTGCTGGTAGGCACGTGGGCTGCTGCTCACTGGGCCATCGCCTTCTACCAGCGCCACGGCTTTCGCCTTCTGCCGGACAAGGACGCGCTCTTGCAGACTTACTGGCACATACCGGCCAGGCAGGTCGCGACCTCGGTAGTGCTGGGGCTAGATATCCCGAAGGCAGAAAAACTGAGGTGAGCAAGGCGCAAAGGCCCTTTGATTCGCGCCGCCACTCCCAACAGACCCAGAAACGGCTCATTCTGGGCGGCGTTCTTCTCCTGGTCGTCGTGGGCGGCGGCCTCATCCTGGTCATCTACGGCCCGGCAGCCGCGGTGACCGGCCTCGGCTGCATCGGCGTCGGCTTGGGGCTCTTCGGACTCATCTGGGGCTTTCTCAAGTTGTTGGAACAGGTGGGGGGTAGTGAAGAATAGACCAGCCGGCGACGGCTGAGAAGGAGCATCCCTCCCGCTATGACGACCAACGCCCTCCCTTCTCCCGACACCTTCCCGATGAAGGTTCCTATCACCATTCGCTTTCGCGACCTGGATGCGATGGGGCACGTCAACAACTCCGTCTATATTACCTACCTTGAGGAAGCGCGCGTCGCCTATTACCGTCTCCTCACCGGCCACGAACTTGACCCCGCCACCTTTGATTTCGTGATCGCCGAAATCACTTGCACCTATCGCTCGCCTGCTCACCTGGGCGAGATTCTTGAGGTGGCGATTCGCGTCAGCGAGGTGCGGAGCCGCAGTTTCGTCTTTGAGTATGTCATCACCGAGCGAGAGAGCAAACGCCTGGTGGCAACGGGGCGGAGCGTGCAGGTGGCTTACGACTACACGGCGGGCCAGGTCAAGACACTGAGCGATGAGATGATAGCCCGCATGGAA
>JADYZS010000145.1 GCA_020853075.1 Anaerolineae bacterium
TCCCCCCGTTGCCGAGCGGGCCCGTCGGCTGGGGTTCTTTGAGCGGGTTTTTGATGGCTCCGAGCCGGCCGAGGAGGTCCTGGCCTATCTGAAGGGCGGCCCAGATGGTCAGACAGCGGGCGAGTTAGCCTATCCCCAGACCCTGGTTGAGCGCATCCGTTGGAAGTCGCCTTTCCCGCTTCTGCGCCACCACTTTGGTCTGCCGATCCTGGAAGATACCATCGCCGGCATTGGCACCATCGCTGAGGCGAAGGCGCTGGACGTGATCTCCCTCGGTGTGGACCAGGACGCCCAGGAGAACTTCTTTCATCCAGAACGGCAAGACCCGCGGCGCACTGGCGCGGGCGGCGTGCCCGTGCGCATTCCCGATGACTATCGCGCCCTCTATACAGCTAGCCGTCGCGGCAATTACCCCCTGTTGCGCACCTACTCCGGCACCGACGATTTCATCCGCCTGGCCGAGGTCTTCGTAGAGACCATCCACAACGCCTGGTGTGCCATCCCTCTCTTCTGGTTCAACCAGATGGATGGCCGCGGCCCCTGGGATTTGGAGGGCTCTATCCTGGAGCACCAGAAGGTGATGGCCTGGTACAGCGCGCGCAACATCCCCGTGGAACTGAACGAACCGCACCATTGGGGGATGCGCGATGCGCCCGACGTCGTCTTTGTGGTCAGCGCTTACCTGTCGGCCTACAATGCGAAGGCGATGGGTGTCAAGGATTATATAGCCCAACTGATGTTCAACAGCCCGCCCGGCCTGTCGGATGCCATGGACCTGGCGAAGATGCTGGCCTGCCTGAAGATGGTACAGGAGCTGGCGGGCGAGGACTTCCGCGTCTGGCGGCAGACGCGCACGGGCCTTCTGAGCCACCCGTTAGATGAGGAAGCCGCGCGCGGCCACCTGGCTGCCGGTATCTACGTGCAGATGGCGCTGCGGCCCCACATCGTGCATATCGTTGGTCACACCGAGGCCCACCACGCTGCGACCGCGCCCGACGTCATTGTCTCCAGTCGCATCGCCCGTCGGGCCATTGAGAATGCGCTGCGCGGCCAGCCCGACCTGACAGCAGACCCCAGGGTACAACAGCGGGCTCAGGAGTTGGTCTCCGAGGCGCGTTTCACGTTGGAGGCGATCCGCGCCCTGGCAGGGCCCGGTGTCACCGACCCTCTGGTCGACCCCGCGACGTTGGCACGCGCGGTCACTTCGGGCATCATGGACGCGCCGCAGTTGCAGAACAACCGGTTTGGCCGGGGGAACGTGGTTACCCGTATCGTAGAGGGCGCATGCGTCGCGGTGGGCCCGGCCAGCGGCCAACCTTTGAGCGAGCGTGAGCGGCTCGCACGCCTCTCAAACAGGAGACAGTCAAAATGAACGACAAACCCCATTTCACCGTGATCGGCGCGGGGCATGGTGGCAAAGCCATGTCCGCGCATCTGGCCCTCATGGGGTTCTCCGTGGCCCTCTATAACCGCACAGCCACCCACATCGCGGCTATCAAGAGCCGGGGAGGGATTGATCTGGATAGTTATGATGGCGGCCCGCGCTGGTTTGGCCGCCTGTGCGCCGTCACAGCCGACATAACCGAGGCCCTGGCCGAGGCCGGGATCATCATGGTCGTGACCCCTTCTTCGGCGCACCGCGACATTGCGCAGGCTGCCGCGCCCCATCTACGAGACGGACAGATCGTTGTCCTCAACCCAGGGCGCACCTGCGGGGCCATTGAGTTCACGAAGGTGATCCGCGACCACGGCTGCACCGCCCAGGTCATTGTGGCCGAGGCAGGTACGTTTATCTACGCGAGCCGCTCCGACGGCCCAGCCCAGGCCCGCATCTTTCGCATCAAAGAGGCAGTTCCCATCGCCGCCTTGCCGGCAATGTGCACCCCTGTTGTGCTAGAGGCCCTGAGCCCGGCCTATCCTCAATTCATTGACGGCGGCGATGTCCTCAAGACGAGCCTGGATAACATGGGCGCGATCTTCCATCCTGCCTTAACCATCCTCAACGCAGCCCGCATAGAGGATACTCACGGCGATTTCCAGTTCTACATTGACGGCGTGACGCCGTCTGTGGCGCGAGTGCTGGAAGTGCTTGACCGCGAGCGGGTGACGGTGGCCGCCGCATTGGGCATCCGGGCGCAGACCGCGATGGAATGGCTGCAGATGGCCTACAATGCCAGCGGCTCCGACCTCAACGAGGCCATTCACAACCAGCCCGGTTACTACGGCATCAAAGCGCCAGCCACGTTGGAGCATCGCTACATCACCGAGGATGTGCCGATGAGCCTGGTGCCGATCGCGGCTTTGGGCCAGCACTACGGCGTGAGCGTGCGCGGGATGGACAGCATCATCCGCCTGGCCTGCATCATCCACCGCACCGACTACTGGCGGCGGGGGCGCACGCTAGACAAGCTGGGCATTGACCAGCTGAGCGTGAGCGAATTGACCCGCTTCGTCAGCGAAGGCGTGTGCGACTGAAGGCAAATTGTACTAAAGAGAACGTGTAGGGGGATATGACTACCTGGGATACGACGTTACGATGCCACAGAACGGCCTCCGCGTCAATGGCCCGATGGGCCTAAACCGCCTCCTGCAAGAAAGCCAGCACGCGCCCCATGACATCGGCAACCACAGGGTTTTCATGGAGATTCTTGGGCGACATATCAAAGACGTGCCCCCCATCCTGGACTGTGACCAGTTCGTGGCGAACGCCCACGCGCGCCAGTTCAGCGGCCATCATCTTGGACTGCGCATACGGGACGTCCGTATCCTTTGTGCCGTGAATCAACAGCGTGGGCGGATACGCGGACGTGACGTTACGGAGCGGGCAATAGGGGTCAAAGGCACGGGGTTCCGTGTCGGGGTTGTGGCCGGCCACTTCCTGCGGCCAGAGCCCGCGCTGGCGGCAGTAGATGTAGAAGTTCCACCGTTCGTGCCCTCGCCCTGTGCGGCTGCGCACCTTGTCGCCCACGCGCACGTAGGCCCTCTCTCTGGTAACCGGCGGGTATGCTTGACAATAATGAGGATCGGGCCGGCTGTACCAGGCCCCGGCGATGTCGCCATACCCATAAAAAGAGACCAGTGCCTTTGGGCGAGGCTCTACCCGGAAGCCGGTCATCAGGGTCAGGTAGCCTCCCGCCGAGTGTCCGACCACGACCACGCGGTCGGGGTCAACACCGAACAACGATGGCCCCTCCTGGCGTACCCACCGACACGCATCCTGCACGTCCTGGACAACGGCATCTATCTTGACCTCCGGCGCGAGACGGTAGTCTATAGAAACGACGGTGTAGCCAGCGTCCAGGTACATCTGGCCCTGCCAGGGAACCAGGTTTTCCCGCCCGCCGTTTATCAGCGCGCCGCCGTGAATCCAGAGGAGAACGGGGTGTACACGCCCATCGTCTGGCCGATAGACATCGGCCTGGATTGCGAGGCCATCCGCAACTTTGTAGGTGTAGGTCTCTTTGCTATTGGTCATTCCCTGTGCATCCTCTGTGCCTGTCATTCTGGGGTCACGAATCTTGGGGGCCTATGACTTTCCCTCGGCCTCGGCAATCCGGTTTCTTCCCCACTCGGCAAAGGCCGACTCTAGCCGGCCTGGCAAAGTCGTGAGGTCATCCCCGGCCACCAGAGCCTCAATCTCCGGCTTCACCAGCCAGAGGAAGCCACCGCGTTCCGGTGGCACGTCGCGGATGCCTCCGGCAGCATCCAAGAGGAGGAGGGCCTGGCGGAGAGCACGGCGGTCTCCGGTCTGCCGGTAGCGCAGGTTGGCGAGATAGCCTTTCGCCAGGGCCTGGAACCTGAATGCCTTGTCCTGGGTAAAGGCCCATACCTGCCTGAGACCATTGAGGCGCGGGCGAGCCTCGGATGGGGCCTCCCAGTAGATGAGAGCCAGCATCCGGCCAGCCGCCTCCAACTCGCGCAGCGCGATACGCAGCCGGGCCAGATGGGTGTTGAGCACGACGGCATCGTCGGGCGCAGGCGTTTTGAAGTTGACCGAGGGCGGGAACACGAAGCCGCAGGTGGCGAGTATCTGCGAGGAGGCCACGTCAAACCGCCGGAAGAATCCCTTTGTGCGACCATCACCCAGGTACGTGCGGCCAAAGTCCGCGAGGATCTCGTCGGGCGAGGCGTCCATATCCCACATCAAGGCGGGGTAGGTGAACAGGGCTGTGGGTGGGGAGGGGTGGGGCCGGTTCGCCCTTCTAATCATCAGTGGGTTAATCGTCTCTATGCCGGCGCGTTGGTAGGCGCGCAAATCGGCAGGTAGCATCTGGGCCAACGGCGGCTGCAACTCGTAAAAGAGGATGCTATCCACGTAATACTCAAAGGCCTGGCACCGCTCGGCAGGGAAGATGGTCAGCATTTGCTCAAGTGTCGACCAGTAGCCGCGATTGGTAGCGCACTGGGGGTCGTCCAGGGCGTGGGCATAACAGCGCTCGCGCGGCGCGTAAACCAGCATCACACCCTCCTGGGGCTTCACGCGTGCCGGCGGCAGCATGGTGTCGTGGTAGGCAAGGTAGCCCACCTTCGCTCCCGGCTGCACCTGGCGCACGGCCTCTGCCATAGCATTTGCGACCATCAGCAACTGGTCTGAGGGTGAGAGCGCGCGGCAATCGGGACAGTGACACCAACCGCCGCCGTTGAGATCATCCCCGTAGATGTGATAGACCTCGGCACCAGGCGCGCGCTCCACCCAGGAGGCTACCTGGCTTTGCAGATAGGCGATACCCTGCGCATTGCTGGGACAGAGGTTGAAATCGGGCACGCGGCGGCCATCTACCATCCGGAACCAATCGGGGTGTTCCCGATACAGAGTGCCCGGGAAGAGGTGGCGCAGGTAGTGACCTCCCAATTGCCAGCGCAGGCCGCGCCGCTCAAACTCGGCCTGGAGAGATGGGTTCTGCTTTATCCACCATTCCAGGTCACGGCTTTCCATCCATTGAATGATGTTGAGCCGCTTCTTGGCCGCGAAATCAACCCACATGGGCGGGTCGTTGTATCCTGCCGGCTCAAAGATGAGGCCGCGATTCTTGATGTCCGGCATCTCCCAGTGGTTGAAGCCCGCGATGCGCACGGGCCCCTTCGGTAATATCTCCCCTTCCGGGCCGGGGAAGAACCAACGCGCACCCAGGGCTTCCAGATAGGCATAGACGCCGTACAGGGCGGCCCGCTCGTTGCGCCCCGCGATCACCAGGTTCCGGCCCAGGGTGACCAGCCCGAAAGAGTCATCCGGCAGACGTGACAACCGTTCCGCCAGGGCGGCGCCCCCCGGCAGCCGTTCCGGGTGACATCCCACGTAGAAGAACGGCTCACCGTCAGGCTGGACTGCCAATGGGGAGCCAACCAACGGCTGCAAGTAGCGGGCCAGTTCGTCCGCCGCGAAGCGGATCACAGCATCGGCGTCGGCATCCACACGGACGATATGAGGAATCGTCATGATCGGTTCCTTTTATCGGAGAAGAGATCCCCGGTAGCCGGAGGCTTTCTCCTCGCAGCCGCCAACTTAATGAATCTGATCTACCAATAGACAAAACGGCCTTGCTTTCCTACGTAGAGGAGCAAGGCTACTAACCGGCCTGTGCATGAACAAACGATTCGCACAAAGGCCATTTCTGCTACATCTTGTGTTTGCGAGAGAAGGACTTACTACAAGCTGTATCCA
>JADYZS010000146.1 GCA_020853075.1 Anaerolineae bacterium
TAGATCGCCCAGGCGGAGGTCCGTGGTTGCATCCTTGACCTGAATGTGCGTAGCGCGATCCTGGTCGGCTAAGCCGGCGCGTCCGCCACCGCCATAAGGGTAAGGTAGAAGCCGGATGACACCTTCCCAGACCTTATCGGGGAAGCTCGTAAGGAGCATGGTGGCTTCCATACCTTCTTTGAGGTTGCGTAACTGGCTGTCTGTCAGGTCGGCTGTGACTTCCAGCGTGGAAATATCGCCGAGAATGATGCCGGGCTTGAAGGCTTCGGCGGTGCGTCCTGCCGACAGGTTCACGGACATCACCTGCCCATCAAAGGGTGCTACAACGCTATGATCGGCTACTTCTGCCTCTAATCGCTTCACCGCCAATTGCGCTCGCTCCAGGTCGCTACGGATGAGGGGGTCCACGCCGGTCTGCAATTCCTTGAAAGCCAACTCGTCCAAAGCCACCTGCTTCTCCAGGATAGCGATCTGGTAATCATAGGCTGCTATATCCTGGAGGGTCAGATCGTAGGCTGCTTGCGCTTGTTGATAGTCAATGGTCGCCATCTGGAGAGCAGCGGCCTGAGGGGTCGCAGCGATGTCGCTACGCCAGGCGACAGCGTCATAGTTACCCTGGGCCCGGTCCAAAGCGATCTTGGCTCTTTGCAGAGCCAATTCTGCCTGCGCTCTGCGCGGCTTAGGATCGCGCGCGCGCTGGGCTTCCAGTTGGATGCGTTGGATATCCAGGTTGAGTTGAGCCCGCGCGATGGCGTTCTGCAAGTCGCGCTCGGCCTCCTTCAAGCGTACCTGAGCCCGTTCCAGCTCCAGACGCGCCGCTTCCAGTGACCGCGCCAGGGAGTCCATCTCCAATTCCGCCAGAACTTGCCCAGCCTTCACCCTGTCGTTGGTTTGCACCAGGACAGAGTGCAGCCTTCCACCGACGCGAAAGAAGAGTTCAACTTCCTTGATCGGAGAGACGCGCCCCGTGAATTTGGCGAGATGTACAACCTCACCCTTCTGTACGGTGTACACGGGCTTGGCCGGTACGATAGGCGTGGGAATGGGCGTGGGTGTCGCAGGGTCCGGCGCCTGGGCCTGCCGGACCGGATTATTGCACGCAGACACAAATGCGATGGCCAACACGATGCTGATGATCTTGAGAAAGGGGTGTGAAAAACGCATGGTGATATAAACTTCCTTTCAAGCCAGGGTTTCTGACCTTGTGTGGTCGGGGAGCCGTGAAGCCGCAGCGCGCCTAACAGCAAGTCAGAGCCATACTACTCTATTATAACACAGAAGCGGCTGTTTTGGAAATGATTTTGGTCATTTTACACTGGTAGCCAGGCCAGACAGATTGTTAGTTCTACGCCGGTTCACGGATCTGGCGGCACGTGCTTCTCTGCACGGTAAGCCTGATCCAGAAGGTCTGCCACGTGCGCGACCTGAATATCCAGGTTGGCATTTCGGCAACCGGCCTCTATTTGCAGGATGCAGCCCGGATTGGCACTCACCACCATCTCCGCACCCGTGGCTTTCACGTTATCTAGTTTTTCATTCAGAATCTGCCTGGAGAGATCGGGGTGTACGACGTTGTAGATGCCCGCGCTGCCGCAGCAGCGGTCCGGGTCTCGCATCTCCACCAGTTGTATCCCTGGAATCGCCCGTAAAATGGCGCGCGGTTGGCTGCGCACTTTCTGCCCGTGAGCCAGATGGCAGGGATCTTGGTAGGTGACCCGCCGCCGCACCTCTCCCCGTGGAGGCAGAAATCCCTTATCCACCAGAAATTCGCTCACGTCCCTCACTTTGGCGCTGAATTCCCTGGCGCGTTGAGCATAGACAGCATCGTTTGCCAGGAGTTCCCCATATTCCTTCAGGGCGACGCCGCAGCCAGCGGCATTGACGATGATGGCATCTGTTTCTTCGCGCAGAAAGGCATCAATGTTGCGCCGCGCCATCTCCTGTGCGGTGGGATGCTCTCCCGCATGGATATGGATCGCGCCACAGCAGATTTGCCCTGCGGGCAACAAGACGTGGAAACCGTTGCGTTGTAGCACGCGCAACGTGGCTTGGTTGGTGCTACTGTAGGCCAGGGGCATGATGCAACCGGAAAAGAGAGAAACGGTACCGCGCGCCTTGCCCCGTGCCAGGAAGAACTGATCACGTGCTGGGGTAAAGAAGTTGCTAAACTGCGGCGACAGACTCTCTATCTGGGCCAGGGTGGGCGACAGAAGCCGGAGAAGGCCGGTGCGCCGCACGAGAGACTGCAATCCCAGGCGTTGGTAGAGCCGCAGCAACGATCCGGCCAGGCGAAGCCGCCACGGATGCGGAAAGAGTTGACGTAAAATCAACCAGCGCAAAAGTCGTTCGCGGCGTGACATGGGGAGGCTGGCGACCGCTTGCCAGCGCGCCGCTTCCACCAACTGGCCGAAGCCGACGTTGGCCGGGCAGGCTGTCTCGCAGGCGCGGCAGGCCAGGCAGACGTTCATGTGCTCCTTGAAGTCAGCGTTGACTTCGTATCGCCCCTCGGCCACCGCGCGCATCTGGTAGATGCGGCCACGCGGCGAATCAGATTCAATGTCCAGGACGCGATAAGTGGGGCAATGATCCAGGCAGAGGCCGCAATGGGTGCAACGCAGGATCTCCGCGTAGTTCGGCGCGTCGGGCGCGGGGTAATTGCCTAAGGTCGCGTGCTTCGCCAGTTCCTGTAACGGGATGTATGTGCCGCTTGCTACCGTCTCAGCCATCAAACAACCTCACACGTACTTCAGGGCTGTTCCATTCTCGTGCAGATAGATCCGCCATCGGATAAATCCGACGGCTACGCGTTCGTTAAGCCCGCGGAGCGGGCTTTCAGGTACTCCATACCTTATGGGCTACCGGATATCCGTCGGTTTCCAACCGATGGCCTGGTATCTGCTACAGCGACCCAACGAACCGCCCAGGGTTCAAGATGCCCTTGGGGTCAAACTGTTGCTTGACAGCCTGCATCATGCGAAAATCGCGCCGCGGTGGCCCCCACACGGCGTCGCCCACCTTGAGGGCCGCAGGTGCTTCTTCCAGCACCACCGTGCCGCCCAGCATAGTAATCTGCTCGCGCAGGTTGGTGACGGACGTGCCCAGGCGCGTCACCGCTTCGCCATCCGCGGCGCCGTCCTGCATCACGGCATACGCCAGCCCGGTCCCTGCGCGCAACCAGGTTGTCACCTGCAACCCATGCGCCTGCGCGACTGCGGCGATGGCCTCCACTCCCTGCGGCAGCCGCGTCGGAAGAACGCCGATCTTAGCCCTGATCCACGAACCGCTATCAGGGGTGAGTGAAATGGGAAGGTTGGCAATCCGCCGCCAGAGGCCGGTCTCGTCTTGATCCTGCGGCATGGAGATACCCGTGGCGCCGGCCGCGCGCGCCAGGTGTTCCATCTCGCGCACCTGCCGTTCCGCCGCGGCGGGGATGCCGGAGAACCGGGCACAAAGCGTCCAGCCATCGGCGGCCAGACCAACGGCGTGTGTCGCATTCTTGTCCAATACTTCCAAAGCGACAGGGGTAAGGCCGGCAGCCAGGGCGCGGCCAACGGTATTTGTGGCTTCGGTGACCGCGCGAAAACGAGCAATGAGCGTATCGTGGGCTTTGGATAGCGGAAGGAGTTTGAAAGTGGCTTCTACAATGATGCCCAGGGTTCCCAGCGAGCCGATGAAGAGTTTGGGGAGATCATAACCGGAGACGTTCTTGACGACCTTCGCGCCGCCCTTGAAGAGAGTGCCGTCGTCACCCACGACACGCAGGCCGATGAGCAAATCTCGCAGCGTGCCGAACCCGAAGCGTTGCGGCCCGCTGGCGTTGGCGGCCAGGAGTCCGCCGATAGTCGCCTGTTCTGTTGCGGGTGGATCAAGGGGAAGCCACTGGCCGGACTTAGCCAACTGTGCCTGGAATTGGCCGAGGGGGATACCTGCCTGGACGGTAGCCGTCAGGTCGGCGGGCTCGTGCTCTACGATGCGGTTCAGGCGCGCGAGGGATACAACCATGTTGGCACAGCGCGGCGGGTTCCCCAGCCCCATCAGGGTCCCGGCTCCCCACGGAATGACGGCGAGGTTTTCGGCGTGAGCGAAGGCCAGGAGGTCGCCGACCTGTTCTGCGTCTTGGGGAAGGGCGACAGTTGCCGGTATCACACCATCTACGGTGTACCTGCTCCGCTCGTTTACTGCGGAGATGACGTAGTCCTCGCCCAGCATCTGCATCAACGCACGCGCCAGCGTTGCCGCGCCCGTTCGTGTCTCAATTGCCATGATGTGAACGCCCGATGACTATCTTTTGTGTTTTTACCAGGCTTCGGCCAGCCTGGGCAAGCGGCGCTGCCTGGGGCTCACCTCGTAACAAGCCTTAGAGGTGGGGAAAATCTTGGCGGGGTTGCACAGATCGGCAGGGTCAAATGCCTCGCGCAGCCGTTTCATCGCATTGAGGTCTTCCGGGCCAAAGAGGCGGGCCAGGTCTTCCCGCTTTTCCAGACCGATGCCGTGCTCACCGCTGATAGACCCGCCCGCTTCCACACAAGCGGCCAGGATCTCGCTCCCCGCCTGGATGACCCGCCGCACCTGCTCCGGGTCGCGCTCGTCAAAGAGGATCAACGGATGAAGGTTGCCGTCGCCCGCGTGGAAGACGTTGGCGATGCGGAAGCCGTATTTCGCGCTCACTGCCGCTACCTGGCGCAGCATCCAAGGGAGTTTCGTGCGGGGGATGACGCCATCCTGCACGTAGTAACTGGGCGAGATGCGGCCTATCGCGCCGAACGCGCCCTTGCGCCCGGCCCACAGGCGGTCTCGCTCCGCCGTGTCTTTGGCTTGGCGCACCTCTAACGCACCCTCTTCCAGGAGGATACCGCGCACGTGGTTCGTCAGGTCGTCCAAACCGTCCGCGAAACCTTCCAGGTCAATCAGGAGCACGGCGGCGGCGTCCTTGGGGTAACCACACGACTTGGCCGCTTCCACCGCCTGGATCGCCAGGTTGTCCATCATCTCCAGCGCGGCGGGAATCGTGCCGTCGGCGATGATGGCCGAAACCGCGTTGGAAGCCTCCTCCACCGAAGCGAAAATTCCCAGGAGCGTCTTCACCGCCTCCGGCAGATGGGCCAGGCGCACGATCACCTGCGTCACGATGCCTAAGGTTCCTTCGGAACCGACCATCACGCCTGCCAGGTCGTAGCCTGGAACGTCGGGCGTGGGGCCGCCGAGCCACGTTACTTCGCCATCGGGCAGGACGACCTCCATCCCCAGGACATGGTTGGCAGTGACGCCATAGGCCAGGCAATGCGGGCCGCCGGAGTTCTCGGCCACGTTGCCGCCGATGGTGCA
>JADYZS010000147.1 GCA_020853075.1 Anaerolineae bacterium
CCAGAATAGAGACGTGGTATCGCCCGGTTTCCCGGTGGCTGCCCAGGATGTCGTGCCCGCCAAACTGACTGAAGAACGCCCCGGCATCCCCTAACCCTTTCACCATCCGCGCCAGGCGCACCGCCGGTTCCCCGATGTCCAGCACAGCCTCAATGTTGCGACCGAAGATCTCCAGATAGTCCCGCGCCATCTCCGCGCCGCCAGTGACCTCCCCCAGGAGCCAGAACGCCTCCTTGCTGATGGATTCCGCATACTCCCGCATCGCGCCGCAGAAGTTACGGGAGGCCTCAAAGGAAACGTGCTTGACGGTATCAATACGAAACCCGTCGCAATCGCTCAGGGCGATCCAGTATTGATAGGCGCGAATGGCCGCCGAAAGAACACGGTTCCCGTTGAGGTTGAGGTCCTTGAGATCGTAGAAGTCGCCACGCCGGAACTCGTTATCCGGGTGCAGCAGATCCTCCCACGGCTCCGGATCCCACCTCCCGATCTGGCCGGCACGCGTATAGTAATCCGTATCCTGGAAGTCTCGCGGCCAGACGCCATCATCCAGCGTGCTGATCGTCGGGATACTATCCCCCATAGCAGAACGCCAGCCGTGAAAGGGGTAGGGTGGCTGGAAACGATAGGGAACGGTATCCTGCTTGACGCCATTGAAGTCGTAGAACCAGTTGTTGCCCGTGTGATTATAGATCACATCTAACAAAACTCGCATCCCCCGGTCATGGGCCGCGTCTACCAGGTCGCGCAGATCCTGGCGGGAGCCGAAGCGAGGGTCCACTTCCAGAAAATTCTGGATGCCGTAGCCGTGATACGTTTCCAGATCGGGGCGCTGCCGCCAGATGGGGCCAAGCCAAAGGGCCGTCACGCTGAGCCCTTGCAGGTAGTCCAACTTGCTCATCACCCCTTTGAGCGTCCCCCCCTGGAATTTCTTGCCCGCCTCCATCCAGGCGCGCTTATCTGCGGCCTTGAACTGCTCCGGGTGAGAGCGCGGTCAAAAAGGGGACGCTGATTCTCCTGGCCGTCGCTGAAGCGGTCTGGCAGGAGAAAGTAGAGAACCTGGTCTCGCCAGGCGGCGGGGCTGGGATATACACGACCGCGCGGCCCCAGGTCTGCGAGGGCAAGTTCCGTGGGCGCCGTTTGTTCAATGGTAAAGGGCATATCTCTCCTCCAACAAGCATTGTGGGCCTGTCGTGGGCAGTCGACATCGTCCACAGTATACTCTGAAACCAGGGGGAGGACAAGGGGGGATTGACGGTAGGGGACACAGGGGAAACCGACGGCAAGTAGTTTGGCACGCATAGCCGTCGGATTTCATCCGATGGCGGGGTACGCGAGAACGAAAGCCCTGGACAGAGAGGTTGACCTCTGTCGCGGAACGTGATATAACAACGGCCATAGCGTTGCGGTGCGCCCTTGACGAAAGCAGTATGGTTGAGGAGGAACCATGCCGCAAGAAATCAAAACCATCCGTCTATCGCTCCCTTATAATCTAGGTTCCGTGAACTGCTATCTCATAAAAACCGGCACTGGCTACATCCTGATTGACACGGGGAGTTCAAACCAGCGCGCCCGCACCAGCCTGGAAAAAGAACTGGCAAACGCGGGCTGCCAGCCCGGCAATCTCAGGCTTATCATCATCACCCACGGCGATTTTGACCACACAGGCAACGCAGCTTATCTCCGCGCAAAGTTCGGGACCCAAATAGCCATGCACGACGACGATGCAGGAATGGCCGAACGCGGAGATATGTTCTGGAACCGGAAATCGGGCAACTTTGTCATCAAAACGGTGGCTCCTCTTCTCTTCAACTTTGGTAAAGGGCAGAGATTTAAACCCGATATATCTCTCAAGGATGGGGACGACCTCTCCCAATATGGACTGGACGCCAAAGTTCTCTGTGTGCCAGGGCACTCAAAAGGTTCCATAGGAATCTTGACAGCCAGCGATGACTTCTTTTGCGGCGACCTGTTCACGAACACGGACAAACCGACTCTCAATTCTATTATGGACGACCCGGCGACAGCGAATGCCAGCGTCGGAAAACTAGAAAGTATAGAGATAAATACTGTTCACCCCGGGCATGGCAGACCATTCCCCATGGCTTTGTTCAGAGCGCATAGTTAGGAGCAGATCATGCCTTACGACCCCGTGATGCGGCTCCCTATCGGCGACGTTCCTCTGCCGGTGATGTATCCGGCTACCGTCCATTTTGCGACCGACCAGGTGCACGACTTGACCTGGGCCGTGGCAGACGCGCTGGCATCCGGCGGCATCCTGGGGCGTGTACAGCCTGGGATGCGTGTGGCGGTCGGTGTGGGGAGTCGCGGCGTGGCAGAGATAGCGGCGATCACGCGCGCGGCGGTAGGCGCGCTGCGCCGCGCCGGGGCCGAGCCCTTCATCGTTCCGGCGATGGGAAGCCACGGCGGAGCCACCGCCGAAGGGCAACGGGGCGTCCTGGCCGAACTGGGGGTGACGGAAGAGACGGTCGGCGCGCCTATCCGCACCAGCATGGAAGTCGTTGAATTGGCGCGCCTCCCTGAAGGGCCGCCGGTGAACATGGACCGCCATGCTTACGAGGCCGATGCCACCCTTGTCATCAATCGCGTCAAACCCCACACCGACTTCCACGGATCCATTGAGAGCGGCCTGGCGAAGATGTGTGCTATCGGCCTGGGGAAAGTCCGCACCGCCGAAGCGATCCACGCCCACGGCCCCAACGGGCTGCGCGACCTGATCCCCAAGGCCGCGCGCATCGTCGTGGAGAAGGGCCGCGTCATCGGTGGCCTGGCGGTCTTGGAGAACGCCTATCATCAAGTTGCCGAGATCGCCGGTGTGCCGCCCGCCGGCATCGGCACGGAAGCCGAGAGCGCGCTGCAAGCCCGCGCCAAATCGCTGATGCCTTCTCTCCCCTTCGCCCAGTTGGACGTCCTGGTGGTGGATGAGATGGGAAAGGAAATCAGCGGTACAGGGATGGACACGAACGTCATCGGACGCATGTTGTTGCCCGGCTTACCGGAGCCGGAGAGTCCGCAGATCAATGCCATCGCGACGCTGGCGTTGACCGCAGAGTCTCACGGGAACGGCCTGGGCCTGGGACTGGCCGACGTCATCCCGGAGCGCTTTCTGGCCTCGGTGAACTGGGAGATCACCCACGTCAACACCCTCACGTCGGGCTTCCTCTGCTTGTGGAGGACGAAGATCCCCTGGATTGCGCCCGATGACCAGAAGGCCATCCAGTTGGCCTTGCGCCTGTGCGGGCGGCCCGACCCTGAGAACGCGCTGGTGGTGCGCATCCGGGATACCCTGCACCTGGATGAAATCTGGGTATCCAAGGCCCTGCTTCCTCTGGCGAGTGCGTTGCCCCACGTGGAGGTCGGCGATAGGCCGGTGTCGTGGTGCTTCCTGCCAGATGGGCGATTGGAGGCCATGCCGCCGCGCGCTTAGCACTGCAACTCCACTTAGCCATTCTTAATGAGACTTGACAATCCTCCAGGTTTTCTGTTAGTATAGTAATACCATCAATCTGAGTACAACATCATTTGGAGGTATTACGATGAGAGAACAGGAAATCACCGTGACCCAGAAGGGCCAGGTGACCATTCCCGCCGAGGTACGCCGGGCCCTGGGTCTGAAGGCTCGCGACAAAGTGATCTTTGAGCTCTCGGAAGAAAAGGGGGTGGTGAAACTGCGACCGGCACCCTCTAAAGTAGCCCGCTGGTTTGGGGCTGTTTCGCCCAAAGAACAGCCGGAGGACTTCCCCAAGGTGCGCGAGGAATTTGAGAAGGCGGTTGCCCAAGAAGTCACGGGGGAGACCCGATAAACGACCATGACAGACCGTTTCCTGGACACCAATGTACTTCTGCGCTATTTTACCACAGACGATCCCAAGAAGGCTCAGGCAGCACTCTCCCTGCTGACGAGAGTGGAGCGAGGAGAGGAGAAGGTAGAGACCTCACCGTTGGTCATTTTTGAGACAGTCTTTACCCTCCAACACCGCTACCAGATGCCCAGGGAGGACATCCGAGATGCCCTATCCGACTTGCTCTCGCTGCGCGGCCTACGACTTTCTGGGAAATCCCTCTTTGCTGAGACATTGACCCTCTATGCCAGAAGCAAACTGTCCTTTACCGATGCTTACAATGTGGTCTATATGAAGCAGCGCCAACTGTCAGAAATCTACAGCTGGGATACCGTCTTTGAACGCATCCCAGGCATCCAACGAGCAGAACCGTAAAGGGCGGGCTCTCATCAGACCTCTGCCAAGATGGCGACGGCCCGGATAGGGCTGGCCTCGCCTCCCTCAATCTTTAGCGGCAGGCCCACGAAGAAGAATCGCCTGCCGACCACTTCTCGCAGGTTCGTCAACGCCTCAAAGATGGGAAGCCCAGCGGCCAACGTCTTTTTATGGGCCGGGCAGCCGTTTTGGCTGGCTGCCGGGCTATCCACCGAGGCGAGGTCGCCACCAATGCCCTTCACCCCTTTGCTTATGAGCGCGTCTATCGCTTCCGGTGTGAAGCCGGGCCAGTCGTCCGCAAAGAAACGGGGTGTGCCGGAACGCTCTTCCCAGCCGGTGCGAAAGAGGACGATGTCACTGGCGCGGATGTCGGCATGGGCGAAATCGGCGGGGGTGATCTCCTCGCCCGGCCTCTTTGGCACATCAATCGCGATGGCTTCTCCGAGGAACAGGTGGGGCGGCAGGGCGAGGAGGTCTGCACCCTGCTCCAGAAAGTGCCGGGGCACATCCACGTGAGTGCCTGCGTGGGCGCTCATCTCCAGTTTGGCGACGTTGACCCCGGCCTCTTCGTAGATGGTGTGCCAGGACTTGCGGAAAGGCGGGTCGCCGGGATAGACGGGGATACCATCGCGTAGGGTAGCGGTCAGGTCTATGATCCTTGTGCTCAACCTACGACTCCGGCTGCGCAGCCGGCGACTTCCGCAACACCATCGCCGCTGCCGCGCGCACCTCGGCATTCGGATCGTCCAGGGCAGCGGCCAGCGCGTCGCGTGCCGCGTCGGTGCGAATCTGGCTGAGGGCCCACACGGCCTCCAGACGCACCGCCTCGCTGGTATCCTTCAAGGCCAGGGCCAGCGGCGTGGTCGCGCGTGAAGAGGCGACCCAGCCGAGAGCCTCTGCCGCGCCCCGTCGCATCGTCGGGCGTCTGTCTGTCAGCAGCGCAGTTGCCAGCGGAACCACCGATGCTTCTCCAAGCCCTTCCAGCGTCGCCAGCGCCGCATGGCGAGTCGCCGTCAGGTTCGTCGTATCCAACAACGGGACCACCACTTCTGCCGCTGCTGCCGTGCCGATGCGCACCAATGCCTGTGATGCTGCGGGGCGGGCGATGCTGGCATCGCTGCGCACCATCTCGCCCAACGCTACAACAGATTCGCGCGTGGGGATAAAACCCAGCACCGTCGCCGCCCGCCAGCGCACCTGGGGGTTCCGGTGTTGCGAAGCGTTCACCAGGGCAGGAACCATTGCCGGGATAGCAATCGGCCCCAGCGCGCGGGCGATGGCCTGCCCCACCGCCGGATCCGGTTCCGCGTACAGACGATCCATCAGCCGCTCGCGGGCATCATCGCCCCCGATCTGTCCCCAGGCCGCGGCGGCTGCGGCGCGCTCCGCCGGTTCGCCCATCAACAACCACTGATCCAGCACGTCCGGGTCGGTGGGAACCGATCCCGGATTCTCCGATGCGGCGACGGTCACAACCCCGACTACGTTGGCCCATAGCAAGAGGCCGATCATCACAAGCCAGACGCTTCTACGCATCACGTCCTCCAGTGGGTTCTTCGGCGGTATTCTACCACACTTCAAGGAGAGGAGCACCATCCCGCGAGCGGGCTTGCCCTCTCACGGCTCTTGATGTATAGTCGCGGCCATGAACGAAGCGCTGCCTTTTGTGCCGGAACCTGTTCTACCGGCTCACCCCGACTGGGTAGAACTATATTGGCACGCCTGGAAGTTGATGCTGAAGAACATCCGCCCGGGTACGGCGGCCAACGATTTCGCGTCCGCCTATCTGGACGCCCCACGGGATATCACAACCCAAAACCTCTGGCGAGGAGGGGAGGCGGACGCCGCGCGAGAAGCCGCCGCGCGCCACCTGGACAACCTGACCGCCGCGTATCGTCAGCCGGAGATGGCGCGGCCCGATTCCGCAGGAGGGATAGAGCCGAGCCCCATCACGCTCCTGATCGGCGTCATCCTGGGTATAGAGGGCGACGCGCCGCGGCAGTCGGTGCGCTGGTATCTGCGGGAGTCGCCGCCTTGTGGCCTGCGCGGGCTTCGCCTCGGCCAAAATACCGTGAGCCTGGTGGCCCAGGGCGACATCGGGGGCGGCCTGGCGGTGGAGGTAGAAGCCACCTTTCCCTTCCTTCTGGAAATAGAAACAGAGTTCACGACCTTCGTGGAGAATATGCCCGCCGGTTCTACCCATCTGTTGTTGACTCATCTGGACCGCACCGACGTGCGCCCGGCAGAATAAAACGAACTGAGAACAATCCGAGAGCAAGAACCACACAATGAGCAGAGATTGAGCATCTTTCGGTCTGGAAAGTGAACACCTGCCTGAGATAGACTACGGCTGTCCATCCTGACAGCCGTAGTTTCTTTTTCCGGTGCGCCGATACGCCAAGGCTTCCCATGTCTCGTGCGTGCATAGGATAGGAGATGCAAAATGTACACAGGAAATCTGCTTCGCCGTCGCCGTGGGTGGCGGTTCGCCTTCCCCATCATGGTGGCAATGATAGGGATGCTGGCCTGGCCCTCATCTATTTGGGCCCATCCGCTGGGCAATTTCACGGTCAATCGCTACAGCCGCCTGGAAGTGGGCGCAGAACAGATTCGCCTCCTCTACATTGTGGACATGGCCGAGATCCCGGCCTTCCAGGAGCGCGCCCGCATGGACGCCGACCGCGACGGCGACATCGGCCCCGGTGAGCGCGAGGAATACCTGGCGGGCCAGGTCGCCGTATTGCAGAATAACCTACGCCTCGTCCTCGGCGACGCGCCGCTGCTGTTACGGGTCAGCGAACAGTCGTTGGAATTCCCCCCTGGGCAGGGTGGCCTCCTGACGCTGCGCTTGAGCATCCGCTTCGCGGCGACGCTGCCGCCCCGACAGGGCATTTGGCAGGCCGCTTACCGCGACGACAACTACACCGGGCGGCTCGGCTGGCAGGAGATCGTCGTACAACCGCTGGCTGACGCGACGCTGACCGAGTCTAGCGTGCCGATGCAAGACGTGAGCCAGGAACTGCGCAACTACCCGCAGGATTTGCTGCAAAGCCCGCTGACGGTAAACCAAGCACGCTTCCGCTTTGAGCCGAAGGGCCTCGCCGGGCGCAACGACACTCTTACCGCCAGCCTGGCATCAGCCGCAGCCAGCCAGCCCAACGCCGGACGCGCAAAGGACCGCTTCGCCGAATTGATCGCCAACCCTGTGCTGGGTCCCGGCGCGCTCTTGCTCGCGTTGTTGGCTGCCTTTGGGTGGGGCGCGCTCCATGCCCTCACCCCCGGCCACGGCAAAACGGTGGTGGCCGCCTACCTGGTAGGCTCGCGTGGGACGGTGCGCCACGCGGTCTTCCTGGGCCTGACGACTACCGTCACCCACACCCTCGGCGTCTTTGCCCTGGGCCTGGTGACGCTCTTCGCCTCGCAGTTCGTTCTACCGGAGACACTTTACCCCTGGCTAGGGGTGATCTCAGGGGCGTTGGTGGTTGCCATTGGCCTGTCGCTGTTTCGGGGACGGTTGCGCAAACTGCTTGAACCAGGGGATCATCATCACGAGCACGGTCACGACCACAGCCACGACCATTCACACGACCATAGTCACGCCCACGACCACAGCCACCTGCCGCCCGGCGCCGACGGTTCGCCGGTCACCTGGCGCAGTTTGCTGGCCCTCGGCATCTCCGGCGGGCTGCTCCCCTGCCCCTCCGCGCTGGTGGTGATGCTCAGCGCCATCGCGCTGCACCGGGTAGGCTTCGGGCTCGTTCTCATCGTCGCCTTCAGCCTCGGTCTGGCGAGCGTACTAACCGCTATCGGCGTGCTCCTGGTTCATGCCGGACGGCTCTTTGAGCGCACCCCGGTACGCGGGCGTCTCTTCCAGGCGGTGCCGGTAGCAAGCGCACTTATCATCACGGCAGCGGGCGTAGGCATCACCCTGCAAGCCCTGGCGCAGACCGGCGCGCTACGGGTGTAGCCACAATCTACAAGATGTGGGCATAAGATGGGCACATCCCAGGTATCGCTCTGCGCCCACCCCTGGAGACAGAGAAAGGAGGATCGCCAAAAAGGGATACCATATCCAGGAGAGTCGCAGGTTATCGGTTCGTATATCGTTAAGTCAGTTAGGAGGAACAACAGATGAACCCGCTACGAGGAGTAACTCGTCGTCTGACCACGGCGGTCAGCGTCATTTTGACGCCGCTCGTCCTGCTCTCGTCTGTCCTGGTGGGGTCCAGCCCCAACCAGGTGGGCGCATCCAGCCACCGAGAAGCACCGCTCATCTCCAAAGACCCCTTCGCCGACAACACCGACACCTATGCCTTCATTCACCCCGGTCGCCCCGACGCGGTCAACATGATCGCGAGTTTCATCCCCTTTGAAGGGCCGGAGGGCGGGCCCAACTACTACTCCTTCGCCGACAACGTCTTCTACCAGATCCATGTGGACAACGTGGGCGACGCTAAGAGTCACATCATCTATGAGTTCATCTTCCGTACCGAAAAGCGCAACCCCAATACCTTCCTCTACAATACAGGCCCCATCACCGACCTGAACGACCCGGACTGGAACGTGCGCCAGTTCTACAAGATGGATGAAGTGATTACGCAAGGCAACACGGTAACGAGAACTACCGTCATCTCCGACGCGATGGTCCCGCCGGTCAATATCGGAAGCAAATCCACGCCCAACTACCAGGCGCTCGCCGATGCCGCCATCTACAACGTTAACATCGGGTCGGACGGCAACACGGCCAATGACATCAAGGTCTTTGCCGGGCAGACGGACGACGCCTTCTTCGTGGACCTCGGCTCCGTCTTTGACCTCCTCTCGCTGCGCGGGCAGGCGCCGCCCATCGGCTACAACCGGCGCACGCCCGGCCTGGATGGTCTCTCCGGCTACAATGTCCACAGCGTCGCCATCCAGGTGCCGATAGACCGGCTGCTGCAAGGCGCCGGCAACAACACGGTGCTGGGCGTCTGGGCGGCTACCAGACGTTTCACCACGCGTGTCCTGGCTCCGGGCGGAGGGGTGACGGAGGGCGGGCCGCCGGTGCAGGTCTCGCGCCTGGGGATGCCCCTGGTCAACGAGGTGGTGCTCCCCCTGGCGCTGAAGGACGCGTTCAATGGCCTCCTGCCTGAACAGGACTTCACCCTCTTCACCAGCGGCACGCCTGCCGGCAACCTCCTGGCGAGCAGCGTCCTGACGCCGGAGCTGCAATCGCTCCTTAACGTTCTCTACGGCGTGCCGAATCCCGGAAAGCCGCGTCATGACCTCTTTGACATCTTCCTGGCCGGCATGGTGACCACGAAGCCGTTCACCATCACCACGGCAAGTGGGCCGCTGATGCTCCCGCCCGGCACCAACGTCAACCAGCCGGCTAACGTGCGGCCCGCCGAGATGCTGCGCCTTAACACAGCGCCCGCATTCCGTCCTGGTGTACAGGGGAGCCTCTGCGCACCCAACCCGAACTACGCGCTGGGCCTCCTGGGCGGCGATGCCTGCGGCTTCCCCAACGGCCGCCGTCTGCCGGACGACGTCACCGACATTGAACTCCTGGCGGTCGCGGGGGCAGCCTACTCGGTCTTGACCAACGACACCTTCGCCTTCAACCCCGGCCTGATCGGCGTGTTGAGCGACAGCGTGAACCGGAACGACAAGCCGTTACGCTCCACCTTCCCGTACCTGGCCTACCAGCACCAGGGCCAGGACCACTATCACCCGTCCCTCTCCTTCGGG
>JADYZS010000148.1 GCA_020853075.1 Anaerolineae bacterium
CATAACCACCGCATCTTGCAGTTTCCCGCCACCGTAGCTCAAACGGTAGAGCAGCCGCTTCGTAAGCGGCCGGTTCTCGGTTCAAGTCCGAGCGGTGGCTCTGCTCCACAACAGATAGCCTCTCGCCTCAGAACCCCCGCTACCCCTGTGGTAGAGGGGGTTTGCGTTTGATAACTTTGACAAGGCTAGGTAGATAGAGTTATTGACGCTCGCGGCGATTTGTAGTACACTTGCGCCAGACGGACCCGGAGGTAACGTATGGAAATCAAACTGGCCAATGAGCGCGCGTTTGTCATCACCGAACGCGTCACCTGGGAACAGGCCAAGGAGCGGGCCTGGGATAAAAAAGGGGATGCTTTCGGCACCTTTTCCAAATTTCTGCTGCGCCCGCGTGGCGAAGAAATCCAGATTACCTACATGGAGAAGCGTTATGAGCCTTTCTGGCACATAGCCTGCCACACTCGCTATGAATACCAACGCAACCGTCGTTACAACGTCCCCGTGAGCGGGTCGGAAGTCAAGCGCGTAACCATCAACGACCTCTCCTTCGGTGTGGACCAGACCGGCTCGCCCCACATCGCTTTCACTGGCACCGAACACTGCCTGGAGGATACGACAAAGGAGATTTTTATCCACGGGATCACAGGCCAAGAGATGCCGGAACTGAAATCGTATCTGCAATACGCCATGACCCAGATCACCGACATTACCCAATTCGCGCCGGAGAACGCGATGGTGGTGCCGCCGGAGCAGCGGGCCTCGTTCCTGGTGCGCAACCTGTTGGGCACGATGATGAAAGCGGTGCAGGCGGATAAAATCCTGGAAGAGTCCGTGGAGATCCAGAACCTGGACCTCTACTACAGCCCCATCTATGCCTTTGAGTACAACTGGGCGGCCAAGAGCAAGACCGCCGTCACCGAGTTCAACGGTCTAACCGGCGAACTGCGCGCCAACGGCAAGGCGATGCGTCTGCAACTGGGCAAGGTTCTGAATCGCGATCTCCTCTTTGACGTCGGCGCGGAGACGGTCAGCTTGTTTGTCCCTGGCGGCGGCATCGCCGTCAAGATCGTGCAGAACCTGACCAGCAAGTCGTAAGCGTTGCACAGTAAAAGAACTCCATCCGGCCCCCACCCCGCTCTACCCTGTTTCATGGGGGAGAGTTAGGGTGGGGGCCCCTCTTTGGCACATTCCGCTCACATCTGCTATAATCTCCCCTACGTGCGGGCCCCATACTCCCTGAAAGGACACGGCTTGCTTTGAAACCGACCCCATCCTCTTCTTCTCAAGGCCGCCCTGCACCTCTACTCCTGCTGTTGGTCGCCTCTCTAGGTTTGGTGCTGCTGATGCAGAGCGGTATGGCTATTGCCCGCTCCACCTTCCAGACCCCCATAGATACGCCGACTACGCAACCAACCGCCACGGAAGTGCCCGCGGCGACCGACACGCCGGTTCCCCAACCTACCGAGAGTCCAGTTCCACTGGATACGCCAGCGGCCCCCTCGCCCGACACACCAACGCCTCCACCTACGGATGAGGGCCCCGACCTGCCCACTCCCTCTGCCACGTTGCCACCGGAGGCGACGCCCGCGACCTCGCCGACGCCTCAACTCAGCCCGACTACGAGGGCAACTCCCGTGCCGCCCACGGCGACACCGGCAACCCGGCCCAGCCCGACGGCCCCCGCGCCGGTAGAGAGCCCTGTGCCCATACAGCCGCCGCCTACTACTACCGGCCCACGACCTCAGGAGCCGGAGACCCTGATCGCGCCGGAGCCTACGCGATCGGGCCTTACTCCGGCGGAACTCGCCGTCCTGATTGATAGCCTCGTCGTGGCGGGGGGATATGTCTGGCTTTGCTGTGGCGTTTTGTTTGTCCTCCTTATCCCGGTGGCGCTCCTGTGGCTGAATCGCCGCGGCAAACGCCGGGCGCGCGGGCCAGGCTGAGATTCAGAAGATGGGAACGAGCGACGCATGGTGTCAAATGCGGCAGCCCGCCACAGGTGGCGATTCGCTCTCCTCCTGATCGTGTTCGCGGCCTGCGCGTTGCGGCTCGCGGGCCTGACCGCGCAAAGCCTCTGGCGCGATGAGGTGGACGCGATCCGCTTTGCGTCGCGTGACCTTCCGGCGCTCCTCGCCAACTTCCGCCGCTCCGGCGAAAACGGCCCCCTCTATTTCCTCGTCCTGCGCTACTGGTGGCCCCTCTTTCCGGTCTTCGGCCAGCCCGTCTCCCCCCCGGCCAGCGACTACGCGCTCCGTTTCTTCTCGGTCATCCCCGGCATGGCGGCAGTGCCCCTGGCCGCGGCGTTGGCGCGGCGGCTTCTCTCCTGGCAGACCGGGGTGTTGACCGCGCTTCTGATAGCCACCGCGCCCTACCTGGTCTGGTATAGCCAGGAAGGGAAGATGTACGCGCTGGTGACGACCCTGGTGCTCGCGGCGGTCCTGGCATTGGAAGCGGCCATCCGCCGCGGCGGGGCCGGGCGCTGGCTCCTGGTCTGGCTCTTCACCACTGTCGCCGCCTACATCCATATCATGGCACTCCTGCTGATCCCGGTGGGCATCGCCTGGTTCCTGCTGGCCTGGCCGCGCGCCCGCGCCCGTTGGCTGGGCGGGCTGGCGACCCTGGCGGGATTGACGCTTCCCTACATCCCTATTGCGCTCTGGCAGGTGCGC
>JADYZS010000149.1 GCA_020853075.1 Anaerolineae bacterium
CGCAACTTATCCGCACAGAGCGATACGGTCTCTATCACCTTACCAGTTCCGGCGAATGTTCCTGGTACCAGTTTGCCGCCAAGATCTTTGAGTTGACGGGTGTATCGGCTAAACTAGAACCGACAACGACTACCTCCTTTGGCGCAACGGCCCGTCGCCCAACCTACTCTGTACTTAGGCACAAGGCGCTCCTGGCTGCCGGGCTGCCGGAAATGCGTTTCTGGCCTGTGGCGCTGGCGGCTTACCTGGCCCAGCGCCAAACGAGATAGAACTTTCGTTGTCGGGGGCGAATCCGAACCTTATGCGCATCGCCATTCTCGGCATCCGCGGCATCCCCTCAGGTTACAGCGGTTACGAGGCTTTTGCCGAGGAAACAGGTAGCCGCCTGGTACAACGCGGCCACGAAGTCCTGGTCTATTGCCGTCGTGCTCATTTTTCCCAGCGTCCGCCAGTTTATAGGGGGATGCGGCTTATCTACCTCCCGGCCTGGGAGACAAAAGAGTTCAGCACCTTCTCCCATACGTTTCTCTGCATGTGGGACGTGCTCTTCCGCAACGTGGACGTGGCGCTCATTTGCAACGTCGCGAATGGCCCCTTCTGTCTCGTTAGTAAGATCTTCGGCTTGCGCACCGCCATCAACGTGGATGGCTTAGAATGGATGCGACCCAAGTGGGGCAAGTGGGGCAAACGTTATTTCAGATTCGCCGCGCGCGCCGCGATCCGTCTGAGCGACGTCATCGTGACCGACGCCGAGGCGATGCGTCAGTATTATCTGGACACTTTCGGCTCTGATTCGGTGCAAATCGCTTACGGCGCAAATATAGAGTCGTCCACCGATCCTAACGTTGTGCGATCCTACGGGCTGGAGCCCGGCGGTTACTATCTGATTGCCAGCCGCCTTGTGCCCGACAACAACGCGGACCTTATCGTGCAGGCCTTCAACCAGGTGCGAACCGATAAGTTGCTGGCTATCGCAGGGGGAACACCCTATCGCAACGAGTTTGAGGATCGGGTGCACAACCTGGCCGGGCCGCGCGTGCGTTTCCTCGGCCACATCAATGACCAGCAGCACATCAAGGAACTGCACTGCAACGCCTACGTGTACGTCCACGGCCACGAGTTTGGCGGTACGAATCCCGCCTTGCTCAAGGCCCTGGGTTTTGGGAACTGCATCCTGGCTTTAGATACGCCTTTCAATCGCGAGGTGCTGGGAGGGGCGAACGGGGTGGATGCACGCTATGGGATTCTCTACCGCAAAGACATCCATGATCTGACGGCAAAGATGCAACAGATAGAGGATCGCCCCGACTTGCAAGCGGCCTACGCGCGACGAGCGCCTGATCGCATCCGTGAACGATATACCTGGGAACAGATCACCGATCATTACGAGCAACTGTTTCGGCGCATGACAGGCAAGACCTAGACGCTGGCTTCAACTGCGCGGTCGTGGTACAATGACGGTGCAGGGTGGCCGGGCATCAGAAATCACCTGGGCCATAGCCCGCCAGGAGCGAACCTGTGCACAAGCGAAACGGAACTAATTACATTATCTTCCTCACCCTCTCTGACCTGGCTCTGACCTTCTGGGCCCTCTTCCTCGCCACCCAGGCCCGGCATTACCTCCCCTGGGGGATACCCCTCTCATTGGAGGAGGTGCGCACACCGTACATCGTCTATGCCCTCGTCGCGATTATCTGGGTCGGCGTCTTCTTTACTCTGTCGGTCTATGATGGGAGACGCACGTTACGCGCGATTGACGAGATGCAACTCGTTACCGCAGCCGTAGCGGTGGCCGCCCTCGTCTGCGCGGGTGTCCTCTACTTGACCTATCGCGAACTCCCCCGGCGTATCTTTATCTACTTCTTTGTTGCCGATTTGCTCTTTCTGCTGAGTTTTCGCGGCTTCCTTCGCATGGCTTTTCGTTTTGCCGGCTCTCGCCAGCGAGGCTCAGAACAAGTGCTCATTATCGGCGCAGGCAAGGTGGGCCGGGAGTGTGCCAGGCGGGTGTGGGAGCAGGCGTGGACGGGGCTTACTCTAGTGGGCTACATGGACGACGATCCCGAAAAGCAAGGTCAGACCTATGAGGGAGCGCCAGTCCTGGGCCCGCTGGCGCAGACGCGGGACATTGTGCGGAACCACCAGGTGGACGAGGTGATTATCGCCCTACCTCTGCGGGCCCATCGGTCATTGGAGGAGTTGGTTCTGGCATTGCAGGAGCAGCCGGTGCGCGTGCGTGTCGTGCCAGACTTCTTTGCTCTGGCTTTCTTCCGCGCCACCATTGAGGACTTCGGTGGCATCCCTCTGATCGGCTTGCGCGACCCCGCCATTGACGGCCTCCGCCGTGTGGTGAAACGGGTGTTTGACCTCCTCATCGCCGTACCTGCTACCCTTGTTCTCTTGCCCTTCATGGGCCTGATTATCATCGCCATCCGGCTTGATTCTTCCGGCTCTGCCATCTTTCGCCAACAGCGAGTGGGCGAGAACGGCAAGAAGTTCTGGATTTATAAGTTCCGGTCTATGGTTATGGATGCAGAACAGCGGCAGACCGAGGTCATCCAAGAGACGCCCGACGGTGTTGTTCTCTTGAAGCGGCCCGACGACCCGCGCGTCACCCGCGTGGGTCGCTTCATCCGGCGCACCAGCCTGGATGAACTCCCTCAGTTGTTCAACATCCTCAAGGGTGACATGAGCCTGGTGGGCCCGCGCCCGGAGTTGCCCTATCTGGTGGAGCGCTACGAACCCTGGCAGCGAAAACGCCTGGCCGTGCCGCCCGGACTCACGGGGTGGTGGCAGATCAGCGGGCGCAGCGAGCGTCCGATGCACCTCCACACCGAGGATGACCTCTACTACATCCAACACTATTCGCCCCTGCTGGACCTGCAGATCCTCTGGCGTACTATCGGGGTTGTCCTCAAGGGGCGCGGCGCGTTCTAGGAATCCTGTCGCGCTTCTCACTGACCCGGCTCCTAGAAACCTGAAAAAGGCTGTGAAAGATGGCTTCAATCAAGTCACTACTCCAACGCGGCCGGCCATGGTCATGGATCCTCTGGCATCCCCACGAAGGATTGTGGAATTGGCGCCTCTTGCGAGCATTTCAGCTATTCCTTCCTGCCCGGCTTTTCCGACTGATGGCTCGTCTGATTATCTTCGTTGACACGGTCATTCTATTGTTCAGGGCCTTGGGCAGAAGGGTGACCAGGATTGGGCCTCTCGCGGTGGTCGGGATGCGCAAGTCGCCTCTGGGTATTCCCGTCCTATACTTTGACCTGGGCACGCACAAGGAAGCCAGAGAACTGAGGTGGATGGTTGACGAAATCCTGCCACAAATCTGCGATGACTTCCGGGCGTTTGCTTTTGAAGCCAGCAGAGAGTCGTATGAACTGGCGCGCAGAAGATTCGCCGGAAGAGATAATGTGACGTTTGTTCACGGAGCCTTGTGCCAGATGTTACCGGACGATAACAAGATCAGACTCTACAAAGATGGCCGCAATGGTCTTGGGAATTCCGTTCTCAAGCACAATTTCGCGGAGTATGAAGAGGTGGATGCCATCAGGTTATCAGAATGGATGCAGGAACAGCAACTCAATCTGGAAAACAGCGTTTGCTTGCTGAGAATGAACATTGAAGGTTCCGAGTTTGATGTCATATCCGATCTGGTCAACGGCGGACTCCACAAGTTTATTGATGGATACTTCGGTATGTGGGATGACCTCTCAAAGATTGACAAACGCCGAGACGATGAGTTTCGGGCTCTGCTCGCAAGAAACAACATTCGCCCGTTCACGTTCAATGGGCGCGACCTGGGATCCAACTTCCGGCTAAAGTGTATCAGATATGATATAGATACCTCAGTTCGGGTCGGGCTGCGCAGGCTCGGCAAGAGCCCCAACAAGGGCGCTGGCTCAGAATAACCCATACGTGGTATTGATTTTGCCCTGTAAATGTGTTACGATCAAACCACAATCATGCTGGGAAGACCTATTACAACCAGCAGAACCCAAACCTTGTCAGGAGGTAAGGCATGAAGCATGTGCGGACAGTCAGCGTGGTGGTCATTGTGATGATGCTCCTAACTCCTTTGGCCGCCTTAGCCGCACCGCCGGTTCCCGGCACCGGCAATACCA
>JADYZS010000150.1 GCA_020853075.1 Anaerolineae bacterium
TGATATTGAGAGCCGCGGGTTGGAAGGCATCCGTTTCTACTTTCATCATGGTTCTCAGTCATTGCAGGTGAAGGTTCCTCTCCTCGGACGTCACAGCGTCCATACCGCATTGCGGGCCGCTGCCGTGGGCTTGGTGGAGGGGCTATCGTGGGAAGAGATCGTGGCGGGCTTGCAGAATGTGGGCGCGCAATTGCGCCTCATCGCGGTCCCCGGTATTCAGGGGACGACGCTGTTGGACGATACCTATAATGCCAGCCCTGCTTCCAGCATCGCCGCCTTGAATCTCCTGGCCGATCTGGGGGGGCGGCGCATCGCCGTCCTGGGCGATATGCTGGAATTGGGCGAGTACGAGCAAGAGGCACACCAATTGGTGGGACTACGTGCCGCGGACGTCGTGCAAAAACTGGTCGCCGTCGGCCCCCGCGCCCGCCGGCTCGCTGAGGCTGCCGTTGCCGGTGGCATGAAGAAGGATGACGTTTTTGTGGCCGAGAGTAACGACGCGGCTTTGGGGTATTTGAGCCAGATCGTGAACCCCGGCGACATAATCCTGGTCAAAGGCTCGCGGGCGCAAGGCATGGAGGCCATCGTCGCCGCGTTCAGCCGCAGAGCCGACGAATGATCTAACGGACAATCATGGCTTATCCTTTAACTCTGGGAACCATCGCTTTCTTGCTGGCGGTCATCTGGGGCCGCCCATTGATCAATCTATTGAGGCGCAACCGCATCGGCAAGCAGATTCGTATTGAAGGGCCGAGCACGCATCAGGTCAAAACCGGCACGCCCACCATGGGCGGGTTAATGATCCTGATACCGATTCTTATCATTACAATAGCCCTCAATATCGGCAACCTGCTTGGCTTCAACTTGATCGGACGCTCTATTCTGGTGCCGCTAGGCGTCCTCACCATGTTTGGCGCGTTGGGCGCGGTGGATGACCTGCGTGGAGTGCGGCGGAAGCCAGGCCAGAACAACGGCCAGGGCCTTCTGGCACGGTTCAAATTTGCCTGGCAACTCCTGTTCTCGCTGGCAACTGCTGTGACGCTCCATTTCCGGCTTGATCTCAGGAGCATCGCGCTGCCAGGTGTGCAGGAGAAAATAGAGATCGGGTTGTGGTATATCCCTATCGCTGCCCTGATTATCGTGTGGTTCTCTAACGCGGTGAACCTGGCCGATGGACTGGACGCGTTGGCTGGTAGCATGGCCGCTCTCAGTTTCGCTGCCTATGGCGTCATTGCTTTTTTGCAAGGGCAATCGTGGCTCGTTGCCTTCTGTTTCACCATCGTCGGTGCAATTCTGGCTTTCCTGTGGTACAATGCGCACCCGGCAGAATTGTTCATGGGCGACACCGGCGCGCTCGCCTTGGGTGCGACGATGGCCGTCGTGGCGTTGATGACCGGCCAATGGCTCCTTTTGCCCGTGGTGAGTTTTATGTTCGTAGCCGAGGGGTTATCGGTTATTCTGCAGGTGGCTTATTTCAAAATCTCTAAGGGCAAGCGTCTTTTCAAGATGGCTCCCTTACACCATCACTTTGAACTTGTAGGATGGTCGGAGACGCAGGTGCAGCAACGCTTCTGGTTGGTGAGCGTCCTGACGGCGATGTTGGGCGTCGCCCTGGCATTGATATGAAGGATCGGGGAGAGGCAGTTGCACAGAACGACGCCAGCGGCCTGCGTCCGGCCAGCGACGATGAGATGGGCCGTCTCCTGGCTGCCTTGGGGCCTATTGAGCCTGCGTTAGAAGCGGCGCTGGTGAAGGGAGATAAGGAATCCGCACTCAAGATCGCGCGCAGATCGCTGGAGATCGCGGGGGAGACGCTGCGCCCGCCCGATCTGATCCCGGATGATATGGCCTGGGTGCAGGCCATCGTTTTGGATTTTGAGCCGAGGCCGCTGGTTGCGCTGGCGGATGCGACCCTCGCCTTTCACGATGGTTTTGGCTTGCAGGTGGCTCATTGGTCGGGCGTGGTGGACGCCGGCCTGGCCTGGGATATCGCGGATCGCTTCGGAGCGAGTCTGGATTCCGGTTACTCGCGACTATACTTGTTGGGCGATGGCGGGTCGTCCTTAACCGGCTTATGAGCGCGTTGCCAGTGGATCGTCTGAATGGGAAGCGCGTCACCGTGATCGGATTGGCACGGCAGGGAGTCGCACTGGCTCGCTTTCTGACCGGCGTGGGCGCGCTCGTCACCGTGACCGATGTGAAGCCCGCTGAGGCACTGGCCGAGGCGATAGCCCACCTATCTGGTCTCCCCGTCCGCTACATCCTGGGCGGGCATCCGGTAGAGGTGCTGGAAGGGTGTGAACTTCTCTGTCTGAGCGGAGGTGTGTCGCCCGACATTCCGATTGTGCAGGAGGCGCGACGGCGCGGGATTCCACTGAGCAACGATGCGCTGCTGACCCTGGAACGCTGCCCCGCTGCTATCATCGGCATCACCGGATCCAGCGGGAAGACCACCACGACGACGCTAGCAGGCGAGATGCTGAAGGCCGCCGGGTATCGCACCTGGGTAGGCGGGAATATCGGCTTACCCTTGATTGACCGCTTGAGCAACATACGGCGCGGCGACCTGGTTGTGATGGAGTTATCCAGTTTTCAGACGGAACTGTTTGACCGTAGCCCGCACGTCGCGGCCATCCTGAACGTCACACCGAACCACCTGGATCGCCATCCGTCCATGGAAACGTACACCGCGGCCAAGGCGAACCTCCTGCGCTTCCAGGGGCCGGGCGACGTGGCCGTGTTGGGATACGATAATCCGGCGACGCGGCTGATGTTAGAAAGGGGAATAGCCGCCACCGCGCTGGCCTTTAGCGTTACCACCGAAGTCTCCGCGGGCGCGTTCCTGCGGGACGAGACGTTGGTGCTGCGCTTGCAGGGACGCGAGGAGGCGATCTGCCGCCGCAGCGAGGTGCGGCTGCGGGGGATGCACAACGTCCAGAACCTGCTGGCCGCGGCCTGTCTGGCGGGCGCGGCGGGCGCGCCGTTGGCGGCCATTGCCCGTGTCGCCCGTACCTTCGCCGGTGTTGAACATCGTCTGGAACTCGTGCGGATGCGGCGCGGCGCCCGCTGGTACAACGATTCTATCGCCACCACACCGGAACGGGTGGTGGCCGCGCTGCGCTCCTTTACGGAACCGATTGTTCTTCTGGCGGGGGGACGCGACAAGCACCTGCCGTGGGACGAGTTTGCTCAGGTCGCCCGCGAGCGCGTGCGGTCTCTGATCCTTTTCGGTGAGGCGGCGGGACTAATCCAGCAAGCGATGACAGGATCGGGCACGGAGGGGAAGCCTGAGATCCTGCGTTGCGGGACGCTGGAGGAGGCGGTGCAGACAGCCGCCAATGTGGCTCAACCGGGCGACGTGGTGTTGCTGTCACCGGGGGGAACGAGTTTTGATGCCTTTTGCGATTTCGCCGAACGAGGTGAACGGTTCAAGGCGCTGGCACGTTTGCTTCCTGAGTAGGGCTGCGAGGTACCATGCTAGGCTTTCGGCTCGTCAAGAAGAAGGGGGCAATGGCCCGTAAGAAGCGGCGGGAATCCACTGCCGCAGTGCTGGCACCGCCCAGACCCCGCTGGGGCGCTGGGGCCGAATCGTCGCACAAAACGGAAAGCGCCCCTTCCCGTTCTCCTACGCGCTCTTCGGCGAGGCCGCGACGGCAGGGCCAGGCGCGCCCTGGCTCCGTTGCCAGTTTTCTCGCGGCGGCCTTTCGCGATTACGACCAGCCCCTTCTTATCGTCGTCGGTACGCTCCTGATGCTGGGGCTCTTCATGGTGTACAGCGCGAGTTTCGCCATCGCCTACGATGTCTTTGAACGGAGCACTTATTTCTTCGTCCGGCAGCTGATGTGGACAACGATAGGCGTCGCGACGCTCCTGCTCTTTATGAGGATAGACTATCACCTCTGGCAGCGGCTCGCTGTGCCGATCTTGCTGGGGATTCTTGCTTTCCTCATCATGCCGCTTATCGTGAATGCGGCTAACTTCGGTGCTGCGCAGTCGTTGTTGGAGTCAGGCTCCATCCAGCCCAGCGAGGCGGCAAAACTGGCTTTGGTCATCTATAATGCCGCCTGGCTCGCCTCTAAAGGAAGCCGGCTCCGGCAAGTTGGCAGCGGGCTCATCCCGTACGCTATCATCCTGGCGGTGGTGGATGGGCTTATTATCATGGAGCCTGACTTCGGTACGGCGACGCTGTTGGTCGTCATCGCCGTTGCCATGTTCTTCGTCGCCGGCGCCGAAATCAAGCAACTCTTCATCGGCACCCTGTTGAGCGGCTCGGCGTTGGCGTTCTTCATCAGCCAGTCAACCCACGCTATGCAACGGGTGCACGACTTCGTGGCGACGATCAAGGACCCCCTGAACGGGGGTAGTTACCACGTGCGGAAGATCATCACCGCGCTTGCCAGCGGAGGGCTCCTGGGTCAAGGCATCGGTCAGAGCCAGATTAAAGGAGAGGGCGGCGTGCCGCTCCCCTGGAGCGACAGCATCTTCGCCATCCTGGGCAATGAACTGGGGCTCTTCGGGACGCTCTTCGTCCTCGGCCTCTTCCTGACGTTGGCCTACCGTGGCTTGCGTATTACCATGAACGCGCCCGATAAGGATCACTTCGGCGGTATCCTGGCTTTCGGCATCACCTGCTGGCTGGTATTCCAGGCTTTTATCAACATCGCTGTCATCACGGCCACGGCCCCCCTGACTGGCATGACGCTGCCGTTCATTAGTTTCGGTGGTTCGTCGCTGGTGACTTCGCTGGCGGGGGTCGGCATTTTGTTAAACATCTCGCGCGCGGGCAACCGGAAGGAACCGGATCATGCGCCTACTGGTCTCTGGCGGTGGAACGGGGGGGCACGTCTATCCGGCGATAGTCGTGATAGAGAGCCTCCGCCGCCTGGCCGGCGAACCGTCTCCCCGCGGCGTGTCCGGTGACGGGGGGCTGGAAGCTCTCTTTGTCGGCTGCGTAGGTGGCCTGGAAGAGGGCCTGGCGCAGCGGGCCGGGCTCCCCTTCGTCGCCATCACCGCGGGCGGGCTGCACGGGTTGGCTCCGTGGGCGGCTGCCCGCAATGCCGCGAAACTGGCCGTGGGAACGTGGCAGGCCCGGCGTATCGTGCGCAGATTCCGCCCCCATGCCGTGCTGTTGACAGGTGGCTACGTGGGGGTTCCTGTGGCGGCAGCAGCCTGGGCCAGCCGGGTTCCGTCGTTGGTCTATCTACCGGATATTGAGCCTGCGCTGTCGGTGCGGATGCTGGCACGACTGGCGCGACGGATTGCAGTGACCGTGCCGGCGTCGCAGGCGTACTTCCCGCCGGGAAAGACCGTAGTCACCGGCTACCCCGTGCGCCCGGAGTTCCATAATATAGATCGGGAGACGGCTCGCCGGGCTTTGGGACTGGAAGCGGATCTGCCCGTGCTCCTCGTCTTTGGTGGGAGCCGAGGGGCGCGCAGCCTCAACCGGGCATTAGCATCCATCCTGGAACCTTTGCTGGCGCTGTACCAGGTGGTGCATATCAGCGGGGCGCTGGACGCAGAAGAGGCGAAGGCCCGGCGCGAGGCCTTATACCAACCGATGCGAGGCCGCTATCACCTGTACGACTACCTGCACGAAGAGATGGGGCAGGCCCTCGCCGCGGCGGACCTGGCCGTGTCGCGGGCGGGCGCGTCCACGCTAGGCGAGTTCCCGCTTTTTGGGCTGCCCGCGATACTGGTTCCGTATCCGTATGCCTGGCGCTACCAGCGGGTCAATGCCGATTACCTGATGGAGCGGGGCTGTGCGGTCAGGCTGGATGATGAGAGGCTGGCGAGCGGTTTGTTGCCGCTCTTGCAGGAATTGCTGGCCGACCGCCAGAGGTTAGCGGAGATGAGCCGGCGCGCACGGGCTCTGGCAAGACCCGATGCCGCCGACCGCATCGCCGCCGAACTGCTGTCGTTGATGAAGAGTGAACGGGCTGGCTGACCATGATCGGCACAGAGAACCTTGTTGTCCTTCTGGTGATCCTGGCTGTCTTCGGCTACCGGGGCTACCAGCGCGGGGTGCAGTTGGAGGCGGTGCTGACCTTCACCGTCGTCGGGGCACGTCTTCTCGTCACCCGCTTCGGTGGCGACCTGTCCCGCTACGTCAACGGCCTGTACCGGGGTGCGCAATTCGTCCTGGCAGGTGGCCTGGGAGCCGACGACCCTGGGCCAGTGCTCCAGAGCATCCAGAAGACGCAGCCCTTCATTACGAAGGCATCGCAAGACGCTTTTCTCGTCATCGCGTTTCTGGTCATCGTCGGCCTCGTCTATTGGCTGAGCCAATTTCTGTGGAAGGTGGTCAAGTCGTGGGTCGGTGGGCTGTTGGGTGCGCTCAACGGCTACCTGCTGTTGAGTTATCTGCTGCCGATCCTGGGTGGCAAAACGCCGGAGGCATCTGACCTGGCGCGCACCACAACCGATAGGGCTGCCGACCTGGTCGGCAGCACGCCGGTGACCATGTTGACCAGGAACAGTTCTGCGGCTTTGATCCTGGTCGTCATCGTGGTCGTGGTGCTGCTGGCCGCGCGCTCGGTGCAACAAAGTAAAGGCAAACAGGGGTAAGCCTGTGGGGCCCATTGAACTGATCTGGGGAGTCGTGCTCCTCTTCTTTGCCATCGTGGGCATGGTGAGAGGGTACGCCAAGGAACTGGGCTCAACCCTGGCGATTCTGGTCGCCATGTTCGTGCTGACCCAGTTCGGCGAGGCCACTTTGCGCATCCTGTCGCCGGGCGTGGCGTCCCTCGTCGGCGTCAAGAGCGAACCCAAGAGCCTGAACTTGCTCAACATGCTCTTGCTGCAAGGGGTCTTCGTTGTTATCATCTTCGCCGCCTACCAGGGCGAAACGCTGGCCTTTGAGGGACGGAGCGCGCAGGGGCCGGAGGGGGCCGTCCTCAGCATGGCGTTGGGCCTCATCAACGGTTACCTGGTAGCCGGGACGTTATGGTACTATCTGGATCGTTACAAATACCCGGTGGGGAGCCTGTTCCAGCCGCCCTTGAGCCCGCTGGCCCAGTCTATGCTCCCCTATCTGCCGCCCAATGTCCTGGGCCCGGGTGCGCTGACGGCGCTCATCGTCCTGATGATACTCCTGAGAATCCGGCGATGAGGGGGGAATGGCAGCGGCTCTTGGGTAGGCCGCGCGGGGAACGCAAGAAAGTTCACATTCACCTGATGGGCATCGGCGGCGCGGGCCTGTCGGCCATCGCCACGGTACTGCTAGAGGAGGGATACACCGTATCGGGTTGTGACCGGGCTCCGTCTGCTCTGGCAGAGGCACTGGCCCGGCGGGGCGTCGTGGTGCACCAGGGGCACGATGCTGCTCATCTGGCTGGGGTTGATCTTCTCCTGGCCTCTTCAGCGGTGCCAACGGATGCGCCGGAGCGGCTGGCGGCGCAGGCAAAGGGCATCCCCGTCGTCAAGCGCGAGGAGTTGCTCGGTGAGATGATGGCGGGGCGCACCGGCATCGCGGTAGCCGGAACCCACGGCAAGACGACGACGACCGGCATGATCGCCTGGATACTGGCGCAGGCAGGCCATGACCCGACCTTCATCGTCGGCGGTACCCTTCCCGATTTGGGAACCAACGCCCGTGCCGGGCGCGGTCGTGCCTTCGTCATTGAGGCCGACGAGTACGACCGGATGTTCCTGGGCCTGCGGCCCACGGTCGCGGTGGTGACCAACGTAGAGTGGGACCACCCCGACTGCTATCCGACGCCGGAAGCGTTCCGGGAAGCCTTCGCCCAGTTCGTCGCCCGCGTCTCCGCCGGAGGGCGTATCATCGGCTGCATGGACGACGCGGGCGTGCGAGAGGTGCGACAGATAGCAACTGCGGCCCCCGCCCTGACCCTCCCCCGCTTGGCGTTGGAAAGAACGCACGAGTACGCGGGGGAGGGGGCCAACCGAACCCTGGGAACCGAGGGACTTTGGGAGGGCTACGGTTTTGAACCCGAGGCAGAGTGGCAGGCAACGGAGATAATGCCCAACGCGCGCGGCGGCCACGACTTCACCGTACTTTGCCGGGGTGTTCGGGTCGCGCAGGTAAATCTGTCTCTCGCCGGAAAACACAATATCTTGAATGTGCTGGCCGCTCTGGCAGCAGTAGCACAGGTAGGGGTAGAGCCGGAGCAAGCAGCCTACATATTGGGGTTTTTCCAGGGGGCGGCCCGGCGGTTTGAGGCGAAAGGCGAGGCCGGTGGTATAATGGTGCTGGACGACTACGGCCACCATCCAACCGAGGTGCGAGCCACGCTGGCGGCGGCCCGGCAGCGTTTCCCCGGCCGGACGGTCTGGGCTGTTTTTCAGCCCCACACCTTCAGCCGTACTCGGGCGCTATTGACCGATTTCGCCGCGGCCTTCAACGACGCAGACCACGTCATTATCACCGACATCTTCCCGGCCCGCGAGCGGGATAACCTGGGCGTAACAAGTGCGCACATCGTGGAGCGCATGAACCACCCCGACGCCCGTACTATCGGTAGCCTGGACGCCGCGGCTGGTTACCTGCTGCAACGCCTGAAGTCCGGCGATGTCCTCATCACCCTCGGCGCGGGGGATGGGAATCTGGTGGGTGAGCGGGTGCTGGCGGGGTTAAGAGTAAAGGAACGGATTAAATGAGAGATGTTAGGTTGAGACCGCGCAAGGATGGTTCTCTCCTCATTCCTGCGGAACTGGTACGGCAGTTGAGTGTCACGTCTGGGGATGAGATTGTTGTTGAAGGAGAAGAGACGAGGCTCGTCATTCGCAAGAAGGCTAGAGTCAGCCATTTGGACGAGATAGCGCGCCTTTTGCGCGCTGGCTTGTATGACTTTGATATTGCGAAATTAGAGGCTGATCGCAAGGCCGCCGACCGATGGTTCTAGAGGGATAATCTCAGGAATGGGCTCAGCGGATGCCTCGGCGTAGCGGATTAGCGGATTAGCGGATGGCCCTCCGGCGGACACTCGCTATCCGTTATCCGTCGTTTGCACCTAGTCGGCGCCGTGTACGCCCAGCCGTACTCGGCAGGGCAAGCTGACAGGCTACCCATCTGCTGACCCGACAGCAAACTACTAGCTTTTAAGAGGGCTATTCGTCGGGGTTTGCTCTCGGTAGAGATATTAGATTGAGTACCGCCGTTGTTTTAGATGCTTTCATCACCGAAATTCGGCATATCTTCGGCGAGCGACTCCTCGCCAATGAGCCGCTCGCCCGCCATACCACCTTTCGCATCGGTGGCCCGGCGGAGTGGTTCCTGGCCGCCGAGACATCAGAGGAACTGGCGCAGGCGGTGAGGCTGGCAAAGGCGCACCAGATACCGTTTTTCATCCTGGGCGGCGGCAGCAACATCCTGGTGGCCGATGCGGGCGTGCCCGGGTTGGTTATCGCCGTGCGCTGCCGCCAGGTGGAGGTGCGGTCTGAGGGCCTGGTCTATGCCGAGGCGGGCGCGGCGTTGGCAGGTTTGGCTCGCACGGCCATCCGCGCCGGCCTGGGTGGGCTGGAATGGGCGGTGAGCGTCCCCGGCACGGTGGGCGGCGCGGTTATCGGCAATGCCGGAGCGCACGGCGGCTGCATGGCCGATAGCCTGGAGACGGCCATCCTGCTGGCTCCCGATGGCGAAGTGGTGCGCCGTCCGGTTGATGGGCTGGATTACCGTTACCGCCACAGTCGCCTGAAGGCGCAGTCAGGCGACGAGGCGTACATCGTGCTGGCAGCGGAGTTTCGCCTGAGTCCCGCGCCAGTGGCTGAATTGGAGGCCAGGGCCGAACGCTTCCTGGCACAGCGGCGGGCCACGCAGCCTACGGAGGCGAGCGTCGGTTCCATCTTTAAGAACCCGCCGGGCGATTACGCCGGGCGGCTCATTGAGGCGGCGGGTCTGAAGGGCCACCGCGTCGGCCAGGCGCAGATCTCGCCTGTTCACGCCAACTTCATCGTCAACCTGGGCGGCGCGACGGCGGCAGAGGTGTGGAACCTCATCCAACTGGCGCGCGAGACGGTGCGGCAGCGTTTCGGCGTCTATCTGGAATGGGAGATATTGCCGGTGGGAGAGATCGCCCCTCACCCTACCCTCTCCCCGTAGGGGAGAGGGAACTGACTCTCCTCTCCCGCGTACTCGCCGCTTGCGCCCTACGGGTGCGTTCTTCCCAACGCCTTGCGGGAGAGGGGCAAATCCCGTAGGCGCAGGTACTCCCTGTGTCGGGCTCCGCCCTTCCAGGGTGGAGTACCGACCGTCCCCTTGCGGGATACTCGCCGTACGGGACGGGGGTGAGGGGAGAACTTCACAAACGGATACTGTGCTATGAACAAGCGGCTGCGCGTGGGGGTCATCTTCGGTGGGCGATCCGGCGAGCACGAGGTTTCGCTTGCTTCCGCGCGCTCCGTCATGGCCGCGATGGACAAGAACAAATACGAGCCTGTGCCCATCGGCATCACAAAAGAGGGGCAATGGCTCCTCAGCGGCGAGCCGATGCGCACGTTGGAGCAGGCGGTCGGTCAGCGGTTGCAGCAGGTGGCACTTGCAGCACAGGCATTCCACGCGCGCGAATTAGTCCCTGTGAGCAGCAATACACCTTCGGCAGATGGCGGACGATCGGCGGCTCTCGCGTCGTTAGACGTCGCTTTTCCTGTGTTGCACGGCCCCTTCGGCGAGGACGGCACGGTGCAGGGGCTTCTGGAATTGGCCGGTATTCCCTACGTCGGGGCCGGCGTCGTGGCTTCTGCCGTCGGGATGGACAAGGCTGTGATGAAAGACGTTTTCAAAGCCCACGGTCTCCCCATCGTACGCCACCAGGTCATCTTGCGCAAGGCGTGGGAGGCCGGCCCCGCGCGCATCGTCCACGAAGCAGAAGCGGCTTTCGCCTACCCCTGCTTCGTCAAGCCTGCCTGCCTCGGCTCCAGCGTGGGGGTCACGAAAGCCCACGACCGCGCCGAGTTGGAAGCGGGCCTGGCCGAGGCCGCGCGCTACGACCGCAAGATCATCATTGAGGAGGGCGTGCCTCACACGCGAGAGATTGAGTGCAGCGTCCTGGGCAACGACGATCCCATCGCCTCGGTTCCCGGCGAGATCGTGCCGAGCCGCGAGTTCTACGACTACGCGGCCAAATATCTGGATAATGCGTCCCGGTTGCTTATCCCTGCACCGCTTTCGCCTGGCCTGGCCGGCCGGGTGCGGGAACTTGCCATCGCCGCGTTCAAAGCCATAGACGGCGCGGGCATGGCACGGGTAGATTTCCTGCTCAACGGCGCCAGTGGCGACCTCTATCTGAACGAGGTCAACACGATCCCCGGCTTCACCGCGATTTCCATGTATCCCAAATTGTGGGAGGCAAGCGGCATCTCGTATCCTGAGTTGATAGACCGTCTGATAGCCCTGGCATTGGAGCGCCACGCCGACAGGGCGCGCTCGGTTGCGACTTATCTGGGGCAGGCGCTCGGAGCGCAGAAGCAGGGAGAAGCCACATGCTAACCTCTCGCGAGCGCGTGGCACTGGCTCTCAACCACGAAGAACCCGACCGCGTGCCCCTGGATCTGGGTGGCACTTCGGTCTCAGGGATGCAAGCCAGTTCCGTGTATCTGCTGAGGCAGGCTCTGCACCTGGATCCACCGGGCTCGCCGGTCAAGGTAATAGAGCCGTTTCAGATGCTGGGCGAGATCAAGCCGGATCTGATAGACGCGCTGGGCGTGGACGTGGTGCAGTTACGGACGACGCAGACCACCTTCGGTTTCCGGAATGAGGGCTGGAAACCGTGGCACCTTTTTGACGGTACGCCGGTTCTGGTCCCGGCGGGATTCAACACCGAACCGGAACCGAACGGCGACATCCTGATGTATCCACAAGGAGATCGTTCGGCTCCGCCCAGCGGACGCATGCCGAAGGGCGGCTTCTATTTTGATGGCATCGTCCGCCAGCCGCCCATAGACGAGGCGCGTCTGGACCCGGCAGACAACCTGGAGGAATACGGCCCCATCGGCGACGATGACTTGGCGTATCTGCGGAGCGAGGCCGAACGGCTCTATACCCAGACCGATAAAGCCATCGTCGGCAAGTTCCCCGGCACGGCCTTCGGTGACATTGCGGCAGTGCCTGCTCCGGGGCTCAAGTATCCCAAGGGGATCCGCGACGTGGAGGAGTGGTACATCAGCCTGACGAGCCGCCGCCCCTATATCTATCGCGTCTTTGAACGGCAGTGCGAGATCGCCCTCGCCAATCTGGAGAAGGTATGGCAGGCGGTGGGGAATCGGGTCTCTGTGGTGTACCTGACGGGAACGGACTTTGGTGCGCAGGCCGGGCCATTCGTCTCACCCAAGACCTATCGCGAGTTGTTCATGCCCTTTCATCGCCAACTCAACGATTGGATGCATCGGCATACCACCTGGAAATCGTTCATTCACTCGTGCGGGTCGGTGATGGCGCTCATCCCGCACTTCATAGAAGCGGGATTTGATGCCCTGAACCCGGTGCAGGTTTCGGCAGCGGACATGGCCCCGGAACGGCTGAAAGCGCGCTTCGGTGATCGCATCACCTTCTGGGGCGGAGGCGTGGACACGCAGCATACTTTCCCCTTCGGCACACCGGAGGAAGTGCGGACCCAGGTGCGCGAACGCATCCGTATCTTTGGGCGAGGCGGGGGCTACATCTTTGACGCGATCCATAACATCCAGGCGTGCGTGCCTGTGGAGAACGTGCTGGCAATGTACGAGGCAGTCCGGGAATACGGGCGGTACCCGCTGGAGGAGATGACGGAACCGCGCGTGCAAACCGGACAAAGGACGTAGAACGTTCATGCCGGCTTATCCTTCCACAACCACGCGTCGCCGCACGGCTTCTCGCCGGTCTTCCTGGCGCGAGCCTGCGGTGCGCCGCCAGCGACGCTATCGCGACGAGATACCTGTGCAACGACCGTTGGCGCGGCCTCGCCCAAACTTACATTTCTTGACCAGCCGTGTTCTGGCTCTGCTTCTGGCGGGCATCGTCGCCTTTGGCATCGGCCAACTCCTGGCTAACGATCACTTCTACGTCTATTCTATCCAGGTTACGGGCAATCGCATCCTCTCGGAAGGCGAAGTGTTTGAGCACAGCGGCATCGCGGGACACAACGTTTTCTGGGTGCGCCCCCAGCAAGTCGTTGCCATGCTGAGCGCGCATCCCTACATCAAGTCGGCGCGGGTGCAGGTGGGCCTGCCCAACCGGGTTCGCATTGACCTGGTGGAACGGGAACCGCAACTGGTCTGGGACGTGAACGGCACGGTTGCCTGGATTGACGATGAAGGGGTTGTGCTGCCGCGGCTGGATGGTGGCGGTGGTCTCGTCACCCTGTTGGATCCTGAGGGACAGGCCGCTCTGGATGAGGGCCACCTGCGTCCGGCCATCGTCATGGGCCTCTTGGAGATCCATCGTCTCTTGCCGGAGGTAAAGGTCTTCCAGTATTCCGAGAGCCTGGGATTGCACTTTGAGTTGCCCGGCGGTACGATTTGTTACATGGGCGACGAAATGAATATGAAGGAAAAGGTCGCCCTCTTGAACGCTCTGCGTCAAAAGCTGGCTGCCGACAAAGTACAGGCAAAGTTGATAGATTTGCGCTACCAGGATAGACCGTATTATCGGTAACGGTGTGTACCACTGGGGCCGTGGTAGCACGAGCAAGTCGCGAGTGTCCAGCCCTCACCCTCACCCTCCCTCTCCCGATTTTGGCCGCGCAGCGTCCCGCTCGCGGGAGAGAGGGAGGGGTGAAGGGGTGGGTGAGGGCCAGCAAAGGCTGTCTCTTATGAACCTGACCAAGCAAAACCGTCAGGCTACTGAACTGGTCGCCGCCGTGGACGTCGGCACCAGCAAAATTTGTGCGCTGGTGGCCGAGTTACGCGGCCCCAATGACCTGCGTATCATCGCGTCCGGTCAGGTTCCCTCGCGCGGGTTGAGTAAGGGCCTGGTGGATAACATGCAGCAGGCGTCGGCTGCCATCGGAGAGGCAATCAGCGAAGTTGAACGACGCGCCGCCGTGCAAATTGACCGCGCCTACGTGGGGATTGCCGGAAGCCACATTGAGATTCTCGGCGGTCGTGGGCAAATCACCGTCGCTCGCCCTCTGAGAGGCGTCACACAGGATGACGTGGACCACGTTTTAGAAAACGCACGGGCGAATGTGGCCGTCCCTTCTAACCGGGTCGTTATTCACGTCCTGCCTCGCTCCTTCACCCTAGACGGCCAGAAGAACATCCACGACCCGCTGGGGATGCGCGGCTATCGTCTGGAGGCGGACGCCATCGTCATCACAGGGGCACAGGCCGCCGTCAGCAATCTTGTGGAATGTGTCCAGTCCCACGGCGTTCAGATAGAAGACCTGGTGTTAGAACCGTTAGCCTCCGGCGAGGCAGTCCTGACCCAGGCCGAACGCCAACTGGGGGTCGCCGTAGCCGACATTGGCGCAGGTACAACCGACCTTGCCATCTTCCTGGATGGTACGCTCTGGCACACGCGTGTGTTGGATGTCGGCGGTGACCATTTCACGCGCGACCTCGCCGTCGCGCTCCATGCGCCTATTCCCACCGCGGAGGCTGTGAAGGTTCGTTATGGTCACGTCTTGCCGACGCAAGTGCCGCCGGACGACCGTATTCCGGTCTCTGTCTTCGGCGAGAACGGGATGCAACCCGTTCCGCGCTTTTACGTGGCCGACATTTTGCGTGCGCGTGCTGAGGAGGTATTGGAACTGATATTGAAGGAGGTGAAACGATCGGGTTATGATGGATTGCTGCCGGCGGGAGTGGTCTTGACGGGAGGTGTAGCCCAGATGGCAGGCCTGCGCCAACTGGGCCGTGAGATGCTACAACTGCCGGTGCGGGTTGGGGCGCCGAACGGGCTTGCTGGTCTCAGCGAAGAGATGCGCCAGCCGGCCTATGCGACGACGATTGGTTTGCTTCTCTGGGCACTGCGTTTTGGCAGGTCTTTGAGTGCCGAGAAAGTGCGTCCGCCGGCTCCCCCGCTGCTGGACCGCATCGTGCAATGGCTTCGCAATCTCTTACCGGAGTGAGTTACCGTGGCTGAACCCAGCAAACAGAACGAGGTATCGCGAGATGCGGTGGAAAAACCGCAAGAGTACGTAGAACGGATTTTTAGTAAAGCCGTCGAACCACTCGCCGGCTTGCAGCGTTCGTCTCCTGATGCCCAATCTCTGGTTTCGGGCAAACGAGCGAACGCGACGGAAACTCCAGAAAGGAGCGATGGTATGGGACGGAGCACAAGCACCAAGACACAACAGGCCCCTTACGTGGAGAACCTGGCCCAAATCAAGGTGCTGGGCGTAGGTGGCGGGGGTCAGAACGCTGTCAACCGCATGATTGAGGAGGGTATCCAGGGCGTTGAGTTCGTCTCTATCAATACCGACGCCCAGGCCCTGATGTTGTCTCAGGCTCCCCGGCGAGTGCGTATCGGCGACAAACTGACCAAGGGCTTGGGCTCTGGCGGTGACCCCGGCACAGGAGAGAAGGCTGCCGAGGAATCAGCCGAAGAGATACGTGAAATGGTCAAGGGCGCCGACATGGTGTTCATCACCTGTGGTATGGGTGGTGGCACCGGCACCGGCGCGGCGCCGGTGATCGCGCGCGTGGGGCGCGAGTCGGGCGCGCTCACCGTAGGCGTCGTCACCCGTCCTTTCACCTTTGAGGGCGCGCGCCGCCGTCAGGTGGCCGAAGAAGGGCTCAAGAAGCTGCGCGAGAACGTGGATACCCTCATCGTCATTCCCAACGACCGCCTCTTGCAGATCGTGGACAAGAAGGCGTCCATCCAAGCTGCCTTCCGCGTCGCCGACGACGTGCTGCGCCAGGGCATCCAGGGCATCTCCGAGATCATCACAGTACCCGGACTTATCAATGTGGACTTCAATGACGTCCGCAAGATCATGTCTGAAGGTGGCTCTGCGTTGATGTCTATCGGCCGCGGTCGCGGCGAGAACCGGGCCGAAGAGGCAGCCAACCAGGCCATCTCCAATTCGCTCCTGGACGTCACGATTGAGGGCGCGCGCGGCATCTTGTTCAACGTCACCGGCGGCCCCGACCTGACTTTGTTTGAAGTCAACCAGGCCGCCGAGATCATAAGCCGCCACGCCCATCCGGAGGCCAACATCATCTTCGGCGCGGTCATCAACGCGGACATGGCCGACGAGATGCGCATCACCGTCATTGCCACTGGCTTCCAGCAGGCGTCGGAGCAGAAGCAGCCTTCACTCTCTATCTTGACATCAGCCACTCCTGCGACACCGGCTGCCACGCCCGCTCCTCCTCCCGGCAAGACCATTGAGTTTCCGGTGCGCACCTTTGATCGGGACGATCTGGAAGTTCCGGCCTTCCTTCGGCGTACCGGTGGCCGTAATACGAGCCAGCAGCAGTAGATTCGCTTCCTTTTTTCGTCCCTCTAACGTAAACGGGCAACCATCCTGGACCTCTCTCCACCCCCTGTCCCGCACGGCGAGTACACCCGCGGGACTTCCCCCTCCTCTCCCCTGCCGGGGGAGAAGAGGGGTTTTGTTATGTCTCCTTAAAAGAAATCTTAAAATTTCCCTCTCTTTTTGCAAACCCCTTGATTTGTCAGACCTTTTGTGCTATACTGCCTTGTACCACCCCTAGATATTGTGGTTATGGTCAACCTGAGCACAACGCGTGGATGGGGCGATGAAACCCTAAGGGGCTTCGTAGAGACGACCCGGCGGGTCGTCTCTACAGGCCCTTGGGGTTTAGCCAACGGGAGATGAGGCAAACCTATGAAATGTCCCCATTGCGGCCATCCTGATACACGCGTGGTGGATACCCGCGAGGCAGCCGGCAGCATTCGCCGGCGGCGCGAGTGTTTGAACTGCGGCCAGCGCTTCACCACCTACGAGCACGTGGCCCACGCCCTGATGGTGGTCAAGAGCGATGGCCGCCGCGAGCCGTGGGACCGGAATAAGTTAAGGCACGGCATCCGTATCGCCTGTGCCAAGCGGCCCATCCCCGCGGAACGGTTGGAAGGGTTGGTGGATCAAATTGAGGATAAGGTGACGTCGTTGGGTCGCAGTGAGGTGAAGAGCGAATACATCGGGCAGTTGGTGTTGGAAGGATTGAAGGAGTTGGATCCGGTCGCCTATATCCGCTACGGCATCGTCTATCTCGCCTTGCCCGACCTGCACGCCGTGCGAGCGGAGATTGACCGGCTGTTGGAAGGAAGATAGCCGCGGGATTGGGTACAGATGTATCGTGACTTATCGCTTCTGTCTGTGTCGCCTCTGAGAACCGCGAGTCCCCTTGCTGGCGCGTTGCTGTTGGAGTATCATCTCAACATCTACTCTGTGCCACCCAACAGCCGCCCAGTCGCGTACGCTGGCCACGCCTGCCTGCCACGCATCGCAGAACGTCGCTGATCTCTCGTTTCCTTCGCCTGCTTCCGTGACGGGTGCCGAATTGTCGTCTCTTGCTCTCTGGGGCCTTCTGTCATCCTTGTTAAGGGCGTTTTGACCGTTGTGTAGATGATTGTGCACAATGATCACAAGAATAAAGGAGTCCGCCATGTCCGCTCGCGCTGATAGTAAAGACGCCACCGCGACCGCTCCGGTTACCGAGCAAAACAATGGTCGCGACAATGGCCGCCACAAGGAAGTGCGGCTAAGCGAGAACGCACGCACCGTCCTGACCAAGCGCTACCTGCGCCGCGGGCTGGACGGCAAGCCTGCCGAGACAATAGAGGAGATGTTCTGGCGCGTTGCCAGCCACGTGGCCGAGCCCGACCGCGAATACACAGGGAACGTAGAGGAGACTTCGGAAGCCTTCTACGACCTCCTGACCGACCTTCTCTTCATGCCCAACTCGCCCACCTTCAACGGCGCGGGCACGCCCCTGGGCCAATTGGCCGCGTGCTTCGTTCTTCCTATCGTAGATGATATGGGACGTCACCCCGACGGCATCTTCTCCACCCTGCGCAACGCCGCGCTCATCCAGCAGACAGGCGGCGGCAACGGCTTCTCCTTCTCGCGCCTGCGCCCCAAGAACGATGCCGTCCTTTCCAGCGTCGGCGTGGCGAGCGGGCCTGTTGGCTTCCTGCGGGTGTACGACGCGGCCTTCGGCGAGATTGCGCAGGGTGGTTGTCTGCTCCCTGAGACACTGGTTTTCACTGACAATGGTCTCTTGCGACTGGACGAGATCGCCGATACGCAGATATCTGGCTGGCAGCCTCAGACCCTTCAGGTGGCAACTGATGAGGGCTTGCGTCCGTCGCCGCGGGCGTTTAACAACGGTGTGGCTCCGGTGTTGCGTGTCCATACTCGCGAAGGTCTAAGTCTGGCCGGGACCCCAGAGCACCGCGTCAAGGTAATGACCGAGCAGGGGCTGCAATGGCGCGCTCTACAAGATCTGCGTTCGGGCTATTGGATTTCGGTTCATTTAAGGCAGCATCGCGGCAGATTCCAGGCATTACGCCAGCCGCGCCGCGAACATGGCAATCAGGCTTGGCCTAATCTTCCCCATGTTCTGGATGAGGAATTGGCTTTCTTCCTGGGCTATCTGATAGGTGATGGCTTCGTGGCCTCGCAACCAGAGGATCACCGCGTAGGTGTAAGCGTCGCACACACCTCGTACCTAATCACTGAAATGCCCGCTCTCTTGGAACGGCTGTTTGGCGTAACGATCCACCGCCAGCAGAAACCAAATGACCGCTCTATCACCTTCGTGATGGACAACCGCGCTGTCAAAGAATTCTTGCTGCTCAATGGGCTGGATAAGCCACGTAGTCGCGAGGCCTGCACGCCACGCCTGATTAGGCAATCACCGCCGGGTATCATTGGAGCTTTCCTGCGGGGTCTGTTTGAGGCTGATGGTACTTTCAGCCAGGGTTATCCTTCGCTGATGACCGTCTCCCCCCGCCTGGCTGAGGAGGTGGCTACATTGCTGATCGGCCTCGGTTGTCCTGTGCGTGTGCGTTCTATCGCGCCGGGGGTGGATCATTGGGGCCATGGGCGGATGTACCAAGTTCGCATCCAATCTAGTGCCGGACTGCAGGCCTGGCGTGATAGAATCGGATGTGACTTGCGCTCACGGTTTGTAGCTGGCTACTCTTGGGAGAGTGACCTGAGTCGTGAGAGTACGTATGTCCTTCCTGCCTCCCGCTATTGGTTACAACCTGTGCTAGACGCCATCACGTTGGAGCAAGTAGATGCACGTGGCCGCAGCCTGGGTCGCAAGTTTCGCAGCAGGAGCCCACGTTTACGCCGCACTCTCTTGCGCTACCTGCGCGGAGATCGCCAATTCACCCGCTCGGCCTACGATCAATTGTGCCGTACATATCCCAACTTTGCTCTTCACGCTCGTTCCCCTCAGGACTGGTGGTTCGTTCAGGTAAGGGATGTGCAGCCATTAGGCGAGTCTCTCACTCTGGACCTGGAAGTGGACGGCAATCACACCTATTTGGCCTATGGCATGGTCACCCACAATACGCGCCGTGGCGCCAATATGGCCGTCCTGCGCGTGGACCACCCTGATATTGAGGAATTCATTGAGTGCAAGTCGGAAGAAGGAACTATCGTCAATTTCAACATCTCCGTAGGCATCACGGATGCTTTCATGCGCGCGGTGGAAGCCGATGCCGATTTCGCCCTGGTCAACCCGCGCGCCCAACAGTCGGTGCGCACGGTCAAGGCGCGCGAACTCTTTGATAAGATTGCCCGCTACGCCCATCGCAATGGCGAGCCGGGGCTCCTCTTCCTGGACACGGCGAACCGTGGCAACCCGGTGCCACACCTGTATGAACTGGAGGCGACCAACCCTTGCGGAGAGCAGTGGCTTGGGGCTTATGAGAACTGCTGCCTCGGCTCCATCAACCTGGCGCAGCACGTCACACCGGACGGCGAGGTGGACTGGAAGAAGTTGCAGGAGAGTACAGAGGTCTCTACCCATTTCCTGGACAACGTGGTGACCGCCAACGCCTACGTGCCGGCAGTGCCGCAACTGAAAGAAGCCGCTCACCGTGCCCGCCGCATCGGCCTGGGCATCATGGGCCTGGCCGATATGAGGTATCACCTGGGCATCCGCTACGGCTCGGAAGAAGGCCAGGAGTTCGCCGCGCAGGTTATGGAATTTGTCCGCTACCACTGCATGAGAACTAGCATCAAACTGGCAAAGCAGCGCGGGCCCTTCCTCGCGATGGAGGGAAGTATCTACGATCCGAACGATCTCAAGTGGTCACCCCCGCAGCCGCTCAAGCCCTACACTCGCGATTGGGGCCGCCCGAACCTGAATTGGGATAAGGTGGTGGATGGCATCAAGCGCCACGGCATTCGCAATGCCGCGCAGACTACCGTCGCTCCCACCGGGACCATCGCTACCGTCTCCGGTTGCGAAGGCTACGGTTGCGAGCCGGTCTTCGCGTTGGCGTACTTCCGCAACTTCAAAGATGGCGATAAGAACGTTCAGTTGACCTATGCCAGCCCGCTATTTGACAAGGCTCTGCAAGAGGCCGGCCTGGATGAGGCCGCGCGCCAGCGCATCGTGGACGAGGTGGGACGCGTCGGCTCCTGCCAGGGCGTCATGGAATTGCCCGATTGGGTTCGCCATACCTACGTCGTCTCCCAGGACATCACCGCCGAGGAGCACGTTTTCATGCAGGCCGCGATCCAGGCCTTCGTAGATAATAGCATTAGCAAATGTGTAACAGGCGATACGTTGATATTAACAGATCAAGGTTTAGTGCCTGTTGCTGAACTCTCAGATATGCGGCTGCCCGACCAGTTCCAGGCTCACGAGTTAATGGTATTCACGCCGAACGGTGTGGAACACAGTGACACCTTCTACTACGGCGGTATGCGAGAAACCCGGCGCGTGCACTTGTCCTATGGTTATGAAATAGAGGGAACACCCAACCATCCCATTCAGACATTGGGCACCGACGGCAGAATCCGGTTCACGCCGCTGGACGAACTGAGGGTGGGTGAGACGGTCGTGCTCTACAGCGGGCAGGAAGCATTCGGCCCGGAGCACCAACCCCTGCCATCCTATAGCGGGCCCTGGCGGACCAACAGCAAAGATGTTCGTTTCCCGGAGCGAATGACGACGGAGTTAGCCTACCTTTTGGGCTGCATCACTTCCGAAGGGAGCATCTCTCGCAATGGCGTTACCATCACCCATAGTAGCGCACAGGTGTTGACCCGATTGGGTGATATCTGCCATAACCTATTCGGTTTGGCAAGCCATCTGATACGCGACACCCGTCGCGAGAGTGTCTATACATTACA
>JADYZS010000151.1 GCA_020853075.1 Anaerolineae bacterium
GACCTGCGGGCCGAGAGCGCGCGCACGCTGGTCGCACTGGATTTCCCCGGCTACGCCATCGGTGGCCTGAGCGTAGGCGAGAAGAAAGAGGAGATGCTGGCGACGCTGGAGGGCGTCGTGCCTCTCTTGCCAGCCGCACGCCCTCGCTACCTGATGGGCGTCGGCGGCCCGCGCGACCTGGTGGAAGGTGTAGCCCGCGGGATTGACCTCTTTGATTGTGTCCTGCCCACGCGCCTCGCCCGCAACGGCGGCCTCCTGACCCGCCGGGCCCGTCTCAACATCCGCAATGCCCGCTTTGCCGAAGACTCTAACCCTGTTGAGACAGGATGCACCTGCTACGCCTGCCAGCGATTTTCCCTTGCCTATTTGCACCATCTGTTCAAAGCCCAGGAGATATTGGGACTCAGGCTGGCGACGCTCCACAATTTGCACGTCCTGCTCCGCCTGATGGAAGAGATGCGCGCTGCTATCATAAAAGGCACGTTCGCCGCTTTCCGCGAGTTATTCCTGGCCGCTTGCCAACCCAACGGAGACGATACCGAATCATGAACATCATCCAGGCCATCGTTCTTGGCCTCATACAAGGGGCTACCGAGTTCATACCCATCAGCAGTTCCGCCCATCTCGTCCTGGTGCCGTGGGCGCTCGGTTGGCCGTCGCCCGGCCTTGCGTTTGATACCATTGTACACTGGGGCACGCTCTCCGCCGTGGTGGCTTACTTCTGGGGAGACCTGTGGCGCATAGCCCGCGCCTGGTTTAGCACCCTCCCAACCCTTTTCAGAACGCGCCGTCTGGACGACATAGGCGCACGCATGGCCTGGTGGATTGTGATAGGGACGCTCCCGGCTGCCGTTGTGGGCGCGCTGTTCAACGATTTCTTTGAGTCGCTTTTCTCTTCTCCGCAGACGGTGGCGGCGTTTCTCCTCGTCACGGCCACGGTCCTCGTCACCACCGAACTCGTGGGCGCCCGTGTGCGCAGCGTGGAGCGCATGAACGCTGCTGACGCGGTCATCATCGGGTTGGCGCAAGCGGTCGCTATCGCGCCGGGCATCTCCCGGTCGGGGGCAACCATCGCAGCCGGCCTGGCGCGCGGCCTCCGCCGCGAGGCTGCCGCCCGTTTTAGTTTCGTCCTCTCCATACCCATCATCTTTGGTGCGGGGCTGATGCAGCTGAAGGACCTGGTAACCACGCCGGGCGCGCTCCTGCAGGCGCCTATCCTTGTCGTAGGATTTCTCGTCGCCGCGGCCAGCGGCTACCTCTGCATTCGCTTCTTGCTCCGCTATCTGCAACGCGGCAGGCTCTACGTCTTCGCCGCCTATTGTGCCCTAGTCGGTGCGGCGGTATTGATAGCCATTGCCTTGCGTTGAGGAACAACCATCTGATGGCTAGAGGAAAACGGCGGTCGTGGATTCTATGGGTTGGTCTGCCGCTCTGCCTGCTCGTGGCCGCCTGCGGCACAAAGGTAGAAACCCCTGCACCTGTTACCGTGCGAATCGCCGGCTCAACGTCCCTGTTGCCTCTTGTGCAGGACATGGCAGGCGCGTACGCGGCCCAATATCCCAACGTCTATTTTGACGTGCAGGGAGGCGGGTCTCAGTTAGGTGTGGAGTGGTTGCACGATTCCTACAGCCTCGCGGGGGGACGGCTAGACGTTGCCGCTACATCCTGGTGGCCCCCCGCAAACGTCGTTAGTGCTGCCGAAGGATTGACAACCACCCTCGTCGCGCGCGACGGCATCGCGCTGGTCGTACACCCCAAGAACACGACGCCAGGGCTGACTCTTCTACAACTCCAGAGCATCTACGCCGGGCACGTCCTGGGCTGGCAGGAAGTAGGAGGGCCGGAAGGCGACATCGTTGTGGTGAGCCGGGAAGATGGTTCGGGCACACGGCTGGCTTTGGAATCTATGGTGATGGGCGACGAATCTGTCACCCTGGCCGCCGTCGTGATGCCTTCCAGCGCAGCGGTGATAGAATACGTCGGCGAACACCCCGCCGCCATCGGCTACGTATCGTCTGCCTATCTCACCGATACTGTGCGCGCCCTACCCGTTGAGGGCCAGATGCCCACGCCGGAGGCCATCCGCTCCGGCGCGTACCATCTTGTGCGGCCATTGTATCTGGTCAGCAACGCGACGTCGTCTGAGGCTGCACGCGCCTTTCTCAAGTTCGCGGTGAGCCCAGCAGGCCAGGCCGTCGTCGCGCGTCGCTACGCGCCGCGGAGGTAACGCACTGTGCCTTCCACCCATCCCCTCGCCCTCTCTACCATGTGGTTGCAGAACCGCTTCAGCCAAGTAGGGCCTTTCTTAGCAGCAGGCCGAGGGCTCGGTTTTGACCACTTTGAACTGAGTCACGTCGTCACGCCCGCCATGCTGGATGGCCGCCTGGGGGAAGGTGACGGCATCGTGAGCATCCATTATCCTGCGCCGGCAGTCCCGCACCCCAGCGCGGGGTGGGCCGTCGACGCGCTGCTGTCATCGCCCAACGAAGAGGAGCGGCGCTGGGCAGTAGAGCGCGGGCGCGTGACCATAGAGTTGGCGCATGAACTGGACGCGCGGGGAGTGGTCTTGCATTTGGGCGAGGTCTATGTGGATGCTTCGTTGGAGTGGGCGCTGCGCCAGCGCTACCTGGCGGGCCAGGCCGGCAACCCGGCTTACGAACGGTTGCGGGCGCGCCTGTGGGAGCAACGGGAGGAGCGGAAACCGCAGCACCTCATCGCCGCCCGCCGCAGCCTGAGGGAATTGGCCGGATATGCAGCGCGAGCATCTATCCGCCTGGGGATTGAGACCCGCTTCCACATACATCAGATTCCAAGCCCGGAGGAATTGGCCGGGTTCCTGGCCGAGTTCGGCGGCGACACCGTCGGTTATTGGCACGACACGGGCCACGCGCAGACCCTGGCGAATCTGGGATTCTGGCAGGTATCGGACTGGCTGGACGTCGCAGGCGGGCGCATCGTCGGTGTCCATTTGCACGATTGTCGCGGCTGGCGCGACCACCTGATTCCCGGCACCGGCGAGGTAGATTTCGCAGGGCTTGCCTCACGCCTGCCGGAAGAGTGCTTGCGCGTCTGTGAGTTTGATTGGTACTTTGAGGAAGAAGAGATCAGACAGGGCGTGCGCGCCTTGCGCCAGGCCGGTATCTGAGCCCATCCTGGACGGCCAGGCAGAATCCTGATAACGGCAGAAGGAGAGACGTGGAACACCAAGCCGCCGAGACTAGAGAACTGTGGGGAAAGATATTGTTCAGCAGCGGCCTGTTCTTGCTGGTGATGGGAGTGTTCCTGTGGGTATTCGTGGGGGCTCTGCTAATCGTGCAACCAGAACAAGGGCTTTCGTTCGGTGAGGGGGTTATAATAGGCGGGCTCTGCTGCTTTGGGCCCTGTGGCATCCTGGGTGGCTTTCTGGCTATCATCGGCCGGGTGCTGTGGTCTTCCAGCCGGAGCCAGGGTACGTCAATCTAACCAAAGGACCAGGGCTGAATCAACCCTGGTCGCTATTGTTGTACAGCATGGGCCAACCGCCCCATTACGGACTCTGACCGCTCCCCCTCCCCATCTGCTCCTTCAGCCACGCCTCTATAAAGGGGTCTAGCGCGCCATCCAAAACGGCCTGGGTATTGCCGGTCTCGTAGTTCGTGCGCAAGTCCTTGACCATGTGGTAGGGGTGCAAGACGTAAGAACGAATCTGATTCCCCCAGCCCGCCTCTACGTGCTTACCTTTGATGCGGGCCGATTCCTCCTCCCGCTTCTGCAATTCCAGGTCGTAGAGCCTGCCGCGCAGGATGCGCATCGCCGTCTCCCGGTTCTGCAATTGCGAGCGTTCGTTCTGGCAGGTCACGACGACCCCCGTCGGCAGATGCGTAATCCGCACAGCGGTAGAGTTCTTTTGGACATTCTGCCCACCCGCGCTGGACGAACGATAGACGTCCATTCTCAGATCGCCGGGATTGATGTTGATTTCTATGTCGTCGGGGAGGTCTGGCATCGCTTCCACCAGGGCAAAGGTGGTGTGGCGGCGATGAGCGGAGTCAAAAGGCGACAACCGCACCAGGCGATGCACTCCCCGCTCTGCTTTGAGATAGCCGTAAGCCCACTCGCCGCGGATCTCCGCCGTAACCGACTTGAGCCCTGCCTCTTCGCCATCCAGGGAATCTACGATCTCGGTCTGGTAGCCGTGGGCTTCAGCCCAACGCAGGTACATGCGCAGGAGTATCGCGACCCAATCTTGGGCTTCAATGCCGCCTGCGCCCGCGTGGATGGCGAGGATCGCATCCTGCCGGTCGTGCGGCCCGGCCAGGAGGAGGTGAAACTCCTCTTTGCCGACCTCTGCTTCCAGAGTCGCGGTCTCTGCCAGCAACTCGGCTTCCATAGGCGGGTCGCCATCGGCCAGTTCCGCCAGTTCCAGGGCGTCGGCCACGCGCCGGCTTCGCTGTCGCCAGCGCTCAACCTCGTTTCTCAGCCCGACAAGCCGTTGCATCACCTTCTGGGCTGTCGCCGCGTCATCCCAGAAGCCTGCCGCGGCAACCTTCTCCTCCAGCCGGGCTACTTCAGTCTCTTTGGTCTCCAGGTCAAAGACGCCCCCGGATGTGCTGGATGCGCGCGTCTAAGTCTGAAAGTCTATGCTTGAGTTCCTCCATAGTGGATACCATCACTCCTTTACGCTTTACGCTTTACGCTTTACGCTTTACGCTTTACGTTTTACGCCTTCGCTTTGACGCGGGATGCTCACGCGAACAGTCCCTCTACGAAGGCCTCCGCATCAAACTCGGCGAAGTTCTCCGGTTTTTCGCCCGTGCCGACGAAGCGGATCGGCAGCCCCAGGTCGTGCACGATGGCGAAAGCCATGCCCCCCTTCGCCGTGCTGTCCAATTTCGCCAGGATGACGCCCGTTACTTCCACCGCGTCCTTAAAGGCTTTCGCCTGGGCCAACGCGTTCTGGCCCGTGGTTGCATCCAGAACCAGGAACGTATCGTGGGGGGCGCGGTGCACCTGCTTCTGGGCGATGGCACGTATCTTCCTCAATTCTTCCATCAAATTGAACTTCGTATGTAGCCGCCCGGCGGTATCCACGATCAAGATGTCGGCGCGCCGCGATTCCTGGCTGGCCCGGATCGCGTCGTACACCACCGCCCCCGGATCAGCCCCCGGCATCCCGGCGATGACCTCGCTCCCGACGCGCTCTCCCCACAACTTGAGTTGATCTATTGCCGCCGCCCGGAAGGTATCTGCCGCGGCCAGAACCACTTTCTTACCCTGTCGCTGGTCATAGCGCGCTAACTTGGCGATGCTGGTCGTCTTGCCCGAACCGTTGACACCGACGATAAGAACCACTGTCAACAGGCGCGGCGACCTGTCAACCTGAGCCGGATGTTTCGCCAGGATTCCTAGCAGTTCCTGCTTCAACACCGTCTGCGCAGCATCCGCGCGGCGGATATTCTCCTGGGCCACCCGTTCCCGCAACCGCTTCATCAAGAGCGTTGTGGTCGCCACGCCCACGTCAGCCTGGATCAACAACGCCTCCAACTCTTCCCACGTCTCTTCGGTGATGTCGCTGCCGCCGAACAGTCCGGTGATACGGCCAAAGAACCCTTGCCGGGTACGCTGCAAGCCATCAGAAATCGGTTGAGACCTTCGGAACACCCGCTCGTCCTCCTCTTCACGATACCACGTCATTATACCCCATCGGCTCTTGAGCGCAAAGGTTGAAGCAACCCCCCGGTTGTGTTATAATCTTCTTGGATACTTCTCAGCAACACAGGTGCCAAGCGCGTATGCCGCCAATGCCTTCCTTTCTCGGTGAGTTTGAAGCCGATACCGGGCTGGTCTTCCGCGACAAGAGCCTCCTGGAGCGGGCTTTAACTCACCGCTCTTACCTCAACGAGCGGCCCGAATTCCCCCAGTTTGACAACGAGCGTCTGGAGTTCCTGGGCGACGCCGTCCTGGATTTCCTGGTGGGCGAATACGTCTATCACCGGCTGCCGGAAGTACGCGAAGGCGAGTTGACCAGTCTGCGAGCTGCCCTGGTGCGCACCGAAACCCTGGCTTCCTTCGCCAGAAGGCTCCACTTGGGACATTACCTGCGCATGGGTCACGGCGAAGCCGAGAGCGGTGGGCGCGAGCGTTCCGCCACGTTGTGCGGGGCCTTTGAAGCGCTGGTAGGCGCCCTCTACTTAGACCAGGGCATGGTTCGGATACGTCACCTCATGGAGCCCTTTCTGGAGCCGGAACTGGAGCGTATCCAGCAGTATGCCTTGAGCAAAGACCCCAAGAGTCGCCTGCAAGAGTGGAGCCAGGGCTATCGCGGGGTAACGCCAGAGTACCGCACAGTGGAGCAGCGTGGGCCCGATCACGCCAGGGTGTTCGTTGTGGAGGTATGGCTCGGTGACCAGATGTACGGGCGCGGAGAGGGCCGGAGTAAGCAGGCCGCAGCGCAGGCAGCGGCGACCGCAGCCCTGGCCCGTGCCGAGATGGATGAACTGGCGAGCCTGGCGCTGCTCGGTGGGAATGAGGAGTTGCTGGTTTCGTCCGAAGAAGACGACCCCTCCGCTGTCAGAGATGTGCCAATAGGTCAAGATATTTAGGCCCTCTGCACCCATGAGCACTTTGCCTGAGCAGCCGCGCCCTCCCTATGACTTTCTATCCGATCCCCTCATCTTCGTATTCCTTGCCATCGGCGCGCCTATCACGACGATGCTGGGCTTTCTGGCAGGGCGTCAGGTCTTCCTCCTGGCGATGAACACCGTCGTTATCTTCCCTTTTTTTGCCCTGGCTGTGCGCCGTGGCCGGCCGTTGCGGGCCGTTGGCCTGACCCTGGCCTGGGGTCTCTTCCAGACGATCAGCGTCATCGTGCTGACCCTGGCCGTGCCACAGCAGGCGGAGTCCAGCATCGCCCAGGGCATTGAATACCGCGCGGAGATGGTCCAGTGGATCGCCACGGGCCACAGCCCGGAGAACACACTCGTTCTTTTCTTGCCCGCGCAGGCACGCAACTTCGGCCTCCTGGCTGCCGCGAGCGTCCTGACCGGCGGCCTGGGTGGTCTATTCATGATCGCAAGCCTTATCAACTACAGTGGCTTCTATATCGCGCACCTGACCGCCCATGCCACACAGCCCTTGCTCCTGGTAGGTGTGGCATGGCCTATCTGGAGTCTCACGGCGATCATCGGTTACGTTGTCTGTTGTGTCGTATTGGCCGAGCCGCTCTTACGTTTGGACTGGCGTGCTCCCCTGAGAAGGCTTCCTCTCTTAGTGATAGGACTCTCCTTAGTTCTGCTGGATGCCATCTTCAGGCTCCTGGCGGGCCCTCTCTGGCGCGCACTCCTACAGAAAGCGACGAGTTTGGGATAATGCCGTCCGACCGGTGTCAAACCTGATGCGACTCAAACGTTTAGAACTCCAGGGATACAAGAGTTTCGCCAGCCGGACCGAGTTCGTGTTGGATTCCGGCATCACGGCCATCGTCGGGCCTAACGGCAGCGGTAAATCTAACGTCGCCGATGCCATCCGGTGGGTCCTGGGCGAACAATCTCTCCATACCCTCCGCAGCAAACGCTCCGAAGACATGATATTCTCCGGCAGCGACCACCGGGCGCGCCAGGGCATGGCCGAGGCCGCGCTGACCCTGGACAATACCGATGGCTGGCTCCCTACCGAATTCCGCGAGGTGACCGTCGCCCGCCGCGCTTATCGTTCGGGCGAAAACGAGTATTTCCTCAACGTCACGCGTGTGCGTCTGAAAGACATCGCCGAGTTGCTGGGGCGTTCCGGTCTCAGCCGTCGCACCTACACGGTCATCGGCCAGGGCCTGGTTGACCAGGCTCTTAGCCTCCGCCCGGAGGAACGCCGGTCGCTCATAGAGGAGGCTGCCGGCATCACGATCTACCAGAGCAAGCGCGCGGAGGCCTTGGAGAAACTGGCCGAGACCGAGGCTAATCGCCTGCGTGTCCGCGACATTGTTGCGGAAACGGAACCACGCCTGCATCATCTGGAACGGCAAGCCCAACGCGCCGAGGAAGCCTCGTTGTTGCAGACGGACCTCCAGGCACTCCTGCGCATCTCCTACGGCTATCGCTGGCATCGGGGTCTAGGCGAGTTGGAGGGAGCACGCCAGGCCGAGGCCCGTGCTCAGGATGCCTTAGACAAAGAGCGAGAATCGCTGGTCCGGCTAGACGAGCACCTCGCCGAGTTACGGTCCCGCCAAAGCGAACTCCGAAGAAGTCTGGGAGAACAGCACCGCCAGGCAGCCAATTGCCATCGCGAGGCGGAGACGTTGCAGCGCGACATCGCTGTGCGCACGGAGAGGGAACGCAACCTGAGTGACCAGCGAGAGGAGTTGCTGCGCGACCTTGCCGGTCTGCGCATGCGCCTGCAGGCCGGGGAAGCCGAGGAAGAGACGGCCCGCGCGATCCTTGCTGAGATAGATAGAAAACGGCAAGAGGAACAGGCGCGCGTCAGCCAGGCAGAAGCAGCATTGGCGCAGCGCGAACAGGAAAGGAAGACCGCCCTAAAAACACTGGAAGACGCACGCGCCCACGCGTTGCACGCAACCACGGCATTGGCCGACGCCCGGAATCGCCTGAAGCAAATGGCGGAGCGGCGCGGAGAACTGGAGCGCGAACTACGGGCGCAGCAACAGGCATTAGAGACAGCGCGCCAGGAGACGGCGGCGCATCTTGCCAGCCACGCCCGGTTGGAGGCTGACCTGGCGCGCATCGGCTCGGCGGAGACGGCCCTGGAAACGAGGCGTCAGGATGCCCTCCATTCGGCAGAGAAAGCCGCCGAGGAACTCCGCAGGGCAAAAGATGCTCACGCCGAGGCGCAGCGCGAAGCGGCCCGCCTGCGGGAGCGTTACGACCTCTTGACCAGGCTCCGCGAAGAAGGCTCCGGCTACGCTTCAGGGGTGCGCGCCGTCCTGGGCGTCAGCACCGAACGGCATCCTCCGGCCAGCGATAGGAGACTTCAGGGTATCCTGGGCACAGTCGGCAGGCTGTTGGACGTTCCGGCTCGCCTTGACCGTGCTATTGAAGCAGCCCTGGGCGGCCACATCCAGGACATTGTAGTTGCTCGTTGGGACGACGCCGAGGCCGCCATAGAGTATCTCAAGCGCACCAACAGTGGACGCGCGACGTTCCTTCCTCTTGATTCCCTACGTCCGCCGCGCGCGGTGGTCGCTCCTTCGGGGCCGGGTATTTTGGGCCTTGCCTCCGAGTTGGTACGCGCCGAGACGGGGCTTCACCCCGTGGTAGAATTGCTCCTGAACCGCACCATCGTCGTGCAAGACCTCTCCACGGCGCGCCGCATCCACCGCCAGGCCAGTGAGGTGGGCGCGGTGATCGTCACGCGCGCGGGCGAGCAGGTACGCCCCGGTGGGAGCATCAGCGGCGGGAGCGCACCGCAAGGGAGCAGCGGCGGCGTCCTGGC
>JADYZS010000152.1 GCA_020853075.1 Anaerolineae bacterium
CGTTTCCGCTTTGGAAGCCGAAGGCGGATTTCCCATTCCAGATACCATGGTTGACGATTTTGTGGCTGAGTGCAACCCTGACGAGACAACCGTTGCCCTACTGGAAGATTGACATAGGCCTGCGAACTCATCTGACTAGGAAAGTCAATCAGTGGAAACCGAACATACTTCTCGAATTGAGGCACGTGGTTGGGCATTAGTAACATCGCTGGAGACTTCTCGTGGTTTTTCACTGACACTGACTGCTAAACGATCAGGTTTTAACGGACTCTCAATCAGTAAGTTGGGTGATGATGTACGCAAGATAGAAGTCAAGACCGTTGGGCAGTCTGACAAGTGGTTTGCGGTCAATGGGTTACGCGGTATTGAGCGGTTGTTTCTAGATAAAGATTACTGGATATACTTTGCCTTACTACCCGAAAACATCGTTGTTATCACCCATGCAGTCCCTTTCTTGCAAAAGCAGGTAAAGTATGAGAACACCAATGCGCAATTGACGGATGAACTGAAGCATTGGCTGGCCTCCACAAAGAAGGTGTCAAGAGACTTCGGCTTGCGGTTTGTCCCGCGAGTTCACCTGAATATCAGAGTACCAATTCGGAAGATGGTTAAACAGACATTAGAGAAGCCTAATAATGCCGAATGGCATGACGTTGTTGCGGAGATCTGGCGAAGTGGGGAGAAGTGGGAGCGCGACTTTAGATCGCCATTAGAAGAAGCCGACGACGATTAGGGTGCTAAGAGATTGTCTGAAAAGCCCCAGCCATCGGTTGGAAACCGACGGCAAAGGAGTTAGCCCGTAGGGTACGGAGTACCTAGAAACCCGCAAAGCGGGTTTCTGGTACACACCAGTCGTCGGATTTATCCGATGGCTAAGACTGAACCTGGCCTGATTCGATATTATGTCCATTAGCTTCTTTTTCCTCGTCTTTTTATTATCCTGATCATCTCATCTGAGGGGTAAGATGTGACCAATGCGTGACCTAACCGCTCGTGCTCTCAATCTGGCCCAGGTAGCAGGGGCCGGTTATGCCGACATTCGCACCCTCGTCCGGCGCACGCAGAACCTGGCCGTGCGCAACGGCGTGGTGGAATCCCTCAGCGACGACGTGAGCCAGGGCTTCGGCGTGCGCGTCGTTGTGGATGGCGCGTGGGGCTTCGCCAGTTCCGCCGACCTGTCGCCTGCGGAGGTGGAGCGCGTGACCGCGCTCGCCGTGCGCACCGCCCGCGCCAGCGCGCGGGTGCAACGCGCCCGCGTCGCCATCGGCCCGGCAGAGTCGCACCAGGGAACCTACAAGACGCCCGTGCAGATAGATCCTTTCTCTGTGCCGTTAGAGGAGAAGATTGCGCTCCTCATGGCGTGCGATGAAGGGATGCGCCGCACGAAGGGGATCACCGCGGCCCAGAGCAGCATGACCTGCATCCGTGAGGAGAAGGTCTTTGCCTCTACCGAGGGCGCGTACCAGGAGCAAACGCTGGTGGAGACCGGCGCGGGCATCGTATGCCTGGCCGTGGGCGATGGCGAGGTACAGCAGCGTTCCTTCCCCAACTCCTTTGGCCGCACCCAGGGGACGGCAGGCTACGAGTTTGTCCAAAAGATGAAGTTGGCAGAGAACGCGCCCCGCATCGGCGAGGAGGCGGTCAAACTCCTCTCGGCGGAGCATTGCCCGGCGGGTGTGACCACGATTATTCTGGATGCGACGCAGTTGGCCCTGCAACTGCACGAATCGTGCGGCCACCCGACGGAATTGGACCGCGCCCTGGGGGACGAAGCAGGCTTCATGGGGACGAGTTTCCTCTCGCCCGACATGCTGAACTCGTTCCGCTACGGCTCCGACCTGGTGAACATCACCGCCGATGCCACCATCCCCACCGCGCTCGGCACGTTCGGCTGGGACGATGAAGGCGTGCCCGCGCAGCGCACCCCTATCGTGCGCAACGGCCTCTTCCTGGGCTATTTCAGCGGGCGCGATTCCGCGTCGCGCATCGGCCAGCGTTCCAACGGTTCCAGCCGTGCCGATGGCTGGAATCGCATCCCCATGGTGCGCATGACCAACCTGAACCTGGAGCCGGGGACGTGGGAGTTTGACGACCTGATCGCGGATACCGACGACGGTATCTACATGGATACAAACCGATCCTGGAGCATTGATGCCAAACGGCTCAACTTCCAGTTCGGCACCGAGATTGCTTACGAAATCAAGGGAGGCAAGTTCACGCGCCTCCTGCGCAACGCGACGTACACCGGAAATACGCCGGAATTCTGGCGCTCGTGCGATGCCATCTGCAACGCCAACCACTGGAACATCTGGGGCACGCCCAACTGCGGCAAGGGCGAGCCGATACAGGTCGCCCACGTGGGCCACGGCACGGCACCCGCGCGGTTCCGCCAGGTACGCGTCGGCGTGATGAAGTGATGGAGGAACAGGGTGGCAGAGAATCTTTGGAAAGTACGCCAACGTAAAGGTATGACCGTCTCGCAACTGGCCGCCAAGTCGGGCGTGCCGGCGCGGCTCATCAACGAGTACGAAGCGGGGGAGCGATCTATCCGCAGCATGGACATGGCGAAGATCGCGCAGGCCCTCTACGTGGACGAGTCGGACATCAAGCTCATGTCGGACCCTATCCCGCCGTCCGCGATGGAGCCTGGGCCGCGCCCGGCGCCTACCGGCGGGCCGTCGCCGCAGCAACCGCCCCCGCGCAGCGGGCCGCCGTCGTTCCGTCCGCGTCCGCCTATGGGGGCCCCGGGGCCCAGGCCAGGCCCGCGCCCGGA
>JADYZS010000153.1 GCA_020853075.1 Anaerolineae bacterium
CGCTTTCGTCACCGCCTCGGTGCGGGAACCGGCCTGCAACTTGCCGTAGATATTCGCCAGGTGTCCCTGCACGGTGCGGTCGCTGATGCCGAGTTGCACGCCGATGGCCCTGTTGGTCAGCCCCTGGCCCGCCAGACGCAGGATTTCCAGTTCCCGCTCGGTCAACGGCTCCACCTGGTCTTGGGCGGTAGCGGGCTTCCCCGAAGTCATCTGGGCTACCACCTTCGCGGCGATGTCGGGGTCCAGCACCTTGCCGCCCGCAGCGGTCTCTTTGACGGCCCGCACCAGTTCGTCACTACCGGCGTTCTTCAGGAGGTAGCCGTCGGCGCCGGCGCGCAGGAGGGCGACGATGTAGGGGTCATCGTCGTAGGCGGTGAGGATCAGAACCCGCACGTGGGGGTGGTGCGCCTTGATCTGCCGGGTGACTTCAATGCCAGTCGCGCCGGGCATCTGGATATCCAGGACGGCCACGGCGGGGGCGTGCTCGGCGACCAGGCGCAAGGCTTCAGTCCCGTCGGAAGCCTCGGCCACGACGGTGATCTCGCCGTCTTCCTCCAGGAACTCGCGGATGCCCTTGCGCACCACAGCATGGTCGTCGGCCAACAGGACGCGGATCGGTTGGGCCATCATGATCACCCCCTCATCGCGCAGCATTATAACACAACAGCCGCCTGGGTGCTGGCGGCTGTGTTACCATTTCAGAAAATCATAAATTTACGGAGTTGCTAACAGGGTTAGTACACTATCTGAGGGTCCACCTTCACATCCCTGATATTGCCTGGCCACGGTTTCAACCGTTTGAGGAGGTCGTTATAGTATGCCGAGCCCCGGCGGATCGAATAGAAGCGAGAAGCCAGCTCCTCCTCCGTGCCTGGTTGGGCATAAATGGCATGCCTGAGGCGCGTGTGGTTGCTGAAGCGGGCTACCCGGCGGGTCGCGAACGTTCCGAACATCAGGCCACGCTCGGAATACCAGAGATCCAGATTTGTCCAGATAGCCTCAGGCCACGCCTCGAAATAGGCGTCATATACCGCAGGGTTCCCCAGGCAGCGCAAGGCGTCACTCACTGTGGGGCCGTTGCGTTCCCATCGCATCCCTACTGAGGCGGTCGGCTTGCCGAAGTTCCAGAGTGTTATCAAATACTCCTTGTCTCCTACCGACCAATCCAACTGCTCGGTATCCGAATTGGTAGGCTTGTTAACACGGATGTCCTTCCTATCACTACCGTACTGGGCTTGGATCCATGCCAGCGCAGCTTCCTCGGTCGACTGGTCAAAAGGGAAGGTTGCGAGCCTGGCGTCGCCCACCTCGGCGCAATCCAGCGGGTATAGCCCCCGAGGGATTACGCGAGTTGACAGGAGCGACATGGCTGCCACTAAGAGAACCAGGCCCATGGCTGTGTCCTGTCTGCGCCCCTTGACTCCTCTGCGCAACTTAAAAGCCCCCACCAGCACCAGGAGCAGTACGGCTGCGCTGAGCCCATCTAGCCCCACCTGATCAAGACGGAATGCCACTTCGTCAAGCAGGTAGGGAATGATGAGTATCGCGAAAGGAATCGCGCAGAGCAGCGCCAGCAACACCCCCACCACTCCAAGCATAGACAAGATAAGTTTGCGGTTTTGGCCCGGCTCGCTAGACATGGACGCCTCCTTGTGCGCATCTTTTCCATGCCGCCAACCGATCATTATTATAGGCCATCTTGCTGCAAAATGTAAGGGGGAAGGGCAAGAACTAACGGAAACGCCCTCGCCATGCCGCGAGGGCGTTAACTAATCTATCGCTGCGACTCTACTAATCTAGATTCATGAGATGTTCTAGATACCATTCGTAGGTCAGTGTGCAGCTGTAGAGCCGCTTCAGTTGGCCCATGTTGACTCGCATTTGCTTGGCAATCCACTTGAGGATCTTGTCATCTACGTCGCGCTTACTTCTGTGACGGTCAAGATAGGTGCTTACCTTCCCATCTGGGTAATACAGGGCATACAGTTGGTGGTTAGTTCCACCGGCTGGCATAAAATGGAGTTTCTTGACCAGGCAATCACTCAAGGCGTCTTTCTCGATGGACACAGATCACACCTCAATGATGGTGGCTCGAAGACGGAGTAGCTGTTTGGTAAGGTGCTTGCCTATACGTGTCTCATCGCCCCTCAAGTCTTGGTATTGGTCTATCAGCATAGACTCATAATCGGCAAGGGCGTCATGTAGCGTCTCGCCCACGCCGTACAGGTCGAATTCATAATCGCCCACCAAGACAGAGCCATCACGCAGGGTCTCTACCTGTAGGGTGATAGGGCGTATCAACCGATAGCCTGGCGTCGTCAGGCGCGTTAATAGGTGGGTTTGCTCGCTACTGTGAATGCTATCTGGCGACAGGATAACTCGTTCTGGATCAACTTGGCGAAACCTAGGAAACCGGCCCAGGTCACTGCCAGCAGTCGTGTTGCTAACAGAAACCACGCTCAGGTACATGGCCTATTCCTCTTCTTCGCTTATGGTAAAGCGCGTTTTGAACTTTTCTACGTTGGCTTGAATAACCGAGGCCATCGCTAACATCGCCGGTGGCGATACTGCGATCTTTGCTACGACTTTAATGGAAACAGATTTCAGAGTCTCCAGTTTCTCAGGCGATAAGTTGGCTGGCGTGAACGGGACAGCCTCACCGAATACGAGATAGAACTCTGATCCGGTATGGGTAATAAAGAGATGGTTCGCGTAAATTGTTGGATATTCAGCGAGTGATTCAGGCCAAACGAGCTTGAACTTGATTTCATCGGGACGGGAGTCTGGGTCAGACATGCCATGCTTCCTTTCGGAACCCCCTTGGGATTCCAGCGGCGTTTCCCACTGCCTGATATTTAGAGAGCAGCTCGGTAGAACAGAGTATGCAGAACCATTATATCACTACATGTCAAGCTCTGCCCATAGGATTGTAGAACCAATGAGTCGCTATGAAACACACGGGGGCCAGTGGTGCTGCGTTTGAACGCACAGAGGGACTATCTTTCCCTTTCGCTTATCATAAGCGTTTTTACCACAAATAGAGAGGCGGGGGATTCCCCCGCCTTCCCTCGCCCATCTTCCGCGAATCGCCCCGTCTTGGACTAATGCTCCTCCTCGCTCACCATGCCCAGGAACCGCCCGTGCCAGGCATGATACCAGACGCGGCCGGTGTAGCCGTTGACGCTCAACATTCCCTCAGGCTCGCCATCGCTGCCGGACGTATGCAGCGTGTAGTAGCCGTAGAAGGTTTCCGGCTCACCTGCGGTCAGCCCGCTGTTGCGGGCTTTTAGATATTCCTGCGCGTACCGTGTGGCCTCCTCCGGCGTGACGGGCATATCTGCGGTCGGCTGGCCGTTCCCCTGGCCGCCCCAACCGTACATCATCATGCCGCCCATACCGCCCATGTGCCCGTACTTGGTGTTCCACATCATGTTCGGCCCGTACTCCGGCCAGACGAAGCCCGTGTAAGGGTCAATCAGCAACTCAAACGCGTTGATCTCTGTGGACTTCTCCCGCACCTGGGCGTAGAAGTTGTACTCAAACTCCATGATCTCGGCTATCTCCAGGTCGGGGTTGTCGTAGTAGGTAGCCAGGTAGTTCGCGACAGCCTCCTGCACCTCCTCGCCGGTCAGTCGTTCGGCATTGGGGTTAGGCCGTGCCCAGGGAGCGCCGAAGCCACCCATCATCTCAGGCCCCATCATGCCGGGGCCACCCCATCCCATCATTCCCACCATGCCAGACCCCATCATGCCCGGCCCGAAGTCGCAGCCGTAGGGGTAGGTGGACGTGACCGGAACGTTCGGCGCGACAGGTGACCTGTTCCCCATCATCCCGCCACGACCCATCATCCCCGGCCCTACCGGCCCTTGGGCGAAAGCGGCGGTGACCAATATCGCGACCAGCAGTAGCGCGCCGATGCCTACGCTGGTGAGAAGGACGATTCTCTTGTTAGTCATCTATGTGTCTCCTTACTGATCGCTGTGGTTAGACGCCGAGTTTGTGCCGCAGTTCATCGTACTCCTGCGGCGTGATCTCACCGGCAGCCAGGCGGTGGCGCAAGATTTCTATCACCGAAGGATCCGCCGTCGTCGGGTTGCGCGGCGGTTGGCTTTGCGTCGTGCGGGTGAGGATGATCACCAGCCAGACGAGCAAGCCGATGAAGAGGGCCCAGAAAAGGAGCATCGCCAGGCCCCCCAGAAGCCCCATGTTCCAGCCCCATCCTCCCATCATAGTACACCTCCAAGACCGCTTGTTCTTTTCTTCTCCATTGTCTCACTACCGGCCCGGAGATTCAAGGCTCCTTTGGCGGGCAAGGGCACGCGCCATTCGGCGCGGTGGCGACCAGCGTTTCGGCGCTATGCCGGGCAGCTGTTCTCTCCTATACTGGTGCTATAAAATCCTAAAGGTCTTCCAGACCTTTAGAGCCTATCCTAAAAATGCGGGGGATTTGATTTCCGGTCAGCGGATAGTAGGGGCGCAGCATGCTGCGCCCCTACAGGACGGTCATCCACTCATCTGTCGCTTGCACCTCGTCGGCGCAAGCCGACAGGCTATGCCGCAGGCATCCGCTGCCCCCTCTCTGCTCTCCTCCCATGATTTTTCGGATACGCTCTTAGGGTTTGTGGGGGGGGGACTAGGGACCGGCGTCTGGGTCTGATAGTGGGGTTGGTTATACTGGGCGGGATTCTGTTGGCGGCGTGTGGCTCCGGGAACCAGGCGGCTCCCAAAGGGGTGACGCTGGCTCCGGTGTCCGACTTACCTAAATGGGCGCAGAGCGCACCGGCCCGCGTGCGCACCGCCTACCAGTTCGCGGTGGCTTATCCCGAAGCCTTGCAGAACGTCCCCTGCTATTGCGGCTGTGGCTCCGTCGGCCACACCAGCAACCTCTCCTGCTACATCAAAGATGCGAAGCCTGAAGGCGCTCTGGCCTTTGATGACCATGCGCTAGGCTGTAGCATCTGCGTGGACATCGCCCAGGATGTGATGCGCATGGCCGGCGAAGGCCGGTCGGGGGCCGACATCCGGGCGGAGATCGTGGCCGCC
>JADYZS010000154.1 GCA_020853075.1 Anaerolineae bacterium
CGGGGGTGAGGGGTAAAGGTACTCCTCCGGTCGCTCACTTATGGGAATACCTACCCTTGTGAGCCTTCCTCCCCCGTTTTACGGGGGGAGGAAGGGGGTGCCGAGCGATAGCGAGGCGGGGGAAAGTGGGGGCCTGGAGCGCCGCCTCACCACAGCAACCGACTGATAGGTACTGATAAGGTTTCTGACCGATGGCCGGTGCGCATCGTAAAGGTACACCGAATGGGCCGTGCTGTCAAGGGAAGCGCTCGTGAATTATCTCGCGAGGGCTTGACACGGCGGCGGTTTCGTTGTATAATCCTGTTAATAGTTGTTGTAAGATGTGATTTTCTCCGACCTGGTGGTTTGTTCCTTTGCAGTGCCAGTACCGTCCGTCGGTCTTAGCCGATTTTTGTGCCCGTCTCCCGTGATTCTTCCGGCGTATCGTCACACTCTCACGTTCTTGTTGTGCTAGGTCACCGTTGATCCTTCACGTTGCCATACCCTGACCGGCAAGCAAGGGAGAGCAGCCATGTTTCCCGCCGAACGCCGTCGCCACATTGCCGACCTCGTCAAACAGCGAGGCACTATCACCGTCTCCGAACTGAGCCAACTCTTCTCTGTGTCGGAGATGACCATCCACCGAGACCTCGCGCACCTGCAAGAGTTGAACGTCCTGGAGAAGAGTTACGGGGGCGTCCTGGCGAAGCCATCTCTAACCATGGAACCCGACTTCGCCGGACGGCTGAAGACGTGCGTAAGCGAGAAGCAGGAGATCGCCCGCCGCGCGGCGGAAATGGTTGAGGATGGCGATTGCCTGATCGTGGACCCCAGCACCACCAGCCTGGCTCTGGCGCAGCAATTGCGCGCCAAGCGCAACCTGACTGTCTTTGTGATGGGGCCGCATACGCTGATGGAACTGATGGCTGCCCCCGGCATCACCATTCTCTGTGTTGGCGGGCAGTTCAACGCGCGCACCATGTCGCTCACGGGGCCAGAGGCCGAACATTTCCTTTCTCAAATCCACGTGGACAAATGCTTCATCGGGGCCAACAGTCTCTCGGCGCAGCGAGGAGTGAGTGACCCATTCCCCATGGAAGCATCTGTCAAGCGCAAAGCAGTGGAGGCCGCCAACGAGACCTTCCTCCTGGCCGACCATACGAAATTCGGGCGCGAATCGTTGATCGTCACCGTGCCCTTAGAGGCGATTGACGTGGTGGTGACTGACCGCAAGACGCCGGAATCGTATCGGAATGAGATCGCTGCCAAAGGGGTCAAGGTCGTTGTCGCGGATAACGGCTCCGAGCAGAAATCGGTACTGGCAGTCAGGTCAGCAGATAGGTCATCTAATCCCTGAAGGAGACGCTATGTCCACATCGGCAAACACGGCGCTGATCGCGCTCGGCATGATAGAGACGAAGGGACTGGTCGGCTCTATTGAAGCAGCCGATGCGATGGTCAAAGCGGCCAACGTGGTTCTGATCGGCAGCGAATACATCGGCGGCGGCTACGTGACCGTGATGGTGCGCGGCGACGTGGGCGCAGTCAAGGCCGCGGTAGATGCGGGCGCGGCGGCAGCGCAGCGCGTGGGCGAACTGGTGTCGGTCCACGTCATCCCCCGCCCGCACGGCGACGTGGAGACGATCCTCCCCACCGGCCGCGGTGGACGCAGTTAGCCAGAGCCCATGGTGATGCCGACAGATACCCGGCAGCGGCGTATCCGCACCGCGCTCATCGGCTGCGGGCGACAGGCGACCTGGATCCTTCATCCGGCAATCGGTGTCCTGCCGCGCTACGAGGTCATCGCCTGTTGTGACATGAACCCGGAGAGTGCGACGCGAGCCGCGCAACGCTTTGCGGGGGCGCGAGTCTATGAGAGCCACGGCGAGATGCTGGCGCGTGAGGAATTGGACGCCGCCGTGGTCGCCACTACCCCCGAAAACCATGCAGCCATCGTGGCCGAATGTCTGCGCGCGGGCCTGCACGCCTTTGTGGAGAAGCCCCCGGCTAAGACCGTAGAGGAAGCCCGTGCCCTGGTGGCCTTAAGCCAGGAGACGGGACGGCAGGTGATGGTCGGCTTCATGATGCGCTTTCGCCCCCTGAACGCGTGGGCGGCGCGCCTCGCGACGGAGATGGCGCAGCCTCCCGCGCTCTTCAACCTGCACGTCGGCGTGGGGCTCTGGCGCTCCAAAGTGACGGGCTATTCGGGAACCCTCTACTTTCTTTTGAGCGTCGGTATCCACTATTTTGACCTAGTGCGCTTCTTCTTAGGCGAGGTGCGCCAGGTGGATGCCCGCCTGGTAGAGTATGGCGAGGGCCGCGCCGCCTATGCGATGCTCCTGGATTGCGTGCGCGGCGTCTGCGTCTTTGACCTCAACAGTTGCGAGCAACTGACCTTCACCGATGACCGCCGCCTGGGCGGGCACGTCAACGAGCGATGGAACCTGGTCGGCCCCGGCACGGCCCTCCACCTGGAAAACTGTGACACGCTGACCTGGCTGCGAACGGATGGTCGGGTGGAACGCTACCAGCCCAGTTACCTCGGCCTCTCCTTTCTGGAAGGGCAGGCCTATTACGCTGGCGGCTACTACCAGGAACTGGCCGAATTTGCGGCCAGCATTGATGAAGGCCGCGCCCCCGCCGTAACCATTGAGGATGGCCGCCGGGCGCTGGAGATCGTCTTTGCCGTTGCTCAGAGCGCGCAGACGGGAGAGAGAATTCGTGTTGAGAACTAGGCCCCTCATCACCGAGAAGGATGTGTTGCAGGCCGTCCACGCGGGGCGCGATGTGCTGGAGGTGACGGGCGACCCCATCGTGACGCCCGCGGCCGGAGCCAGCCTCAGGGAGCACGGCATCCGCCTGGCGGTGCGCGGCGATGCGACGCTGGTGGAGGGCGAGTCCTCTTCCCCCTCTCTCGGCAATTTCTCTTCCACCCTCTTGCTTGAGATGTATTCCACCATGTGGCGTATCCGGGTTTTTGAGGAGGCGGTGAGCGTCCTTTTCCGCGAGGGGCGCATCATCGGTTTCGCCCACGTCTCCATCGGCCAGGAGGCTGTGGCGACCGGCGCGTGCCTGGCCCTGGGGCCGAAGGATTACAGCACCGCCAGCCACCGTGGCCCTGGGCCAATCGCGGCGCGGGGCGCGCGTCTGGACCTGATGATGGCCGAGTTGTACGGCAAGGCCACAGGCTATTGTCGCGGCAAGGGCGGCTCGGTGCATCTGGCCGATTTTGAGCGCGGCATCCTGGGGGCCAACGGCATCGTCGGCGCGGGCATCGTCATCGCCGCGGGGGCCGCGCTATCGGCCAAGATGCGCAAGAGCGGCGAAGTCGCCCTCGCCTTCTTCGGTGACGGCGCGGTGAACCAGGGAGCATTTCACGAGGGGCTGAACATCGCCGCGGTGTGGAAGTTGCCGGCCATTTTCGTGTGCGAGAACAACCAGTACGCGGTGAGCATGGCCGCAGAGCAGGCCACTGGCGGCGGCAGCATCGTGGCCCGCGCGGCGGCCTACGGGATGCCCGGTGTGCAGGTGGACGGCCAGGATGTGTTGGCGGTCTATGCGGCGGTGCGCGCGGCGGCAGAGCGGGCGCGCGCCGGGGGTGACCCTACCCTCATTGAATGTCGCACCTACCGTTTCCACGGCCACTGGGAGGGCGAGGCCACCGACCTGCGCCGCCGTGAGGAAATCGCCGAATGGGAGGCCCGCTGCCCCATCATCCGCCTGGGCACCCGATTGTTAGAAGCCAAGATAGCGCGGCAGGAGCAACTGGACGCGCTCCGCCAGAAGGCCTTGGAAGAGATGGCCGCAGCCATCCGCTTCGCCGAGTCCAGCCCGGAGCCCGCGCCGCAAGAGGCATTGGAAGGCGTGCTGTTGCCGCTCTAACTCTGGAAGGTCGAGAAGAGTAGGTTCGCCCCTCACCCTTCCCTCTCCCCTCCGGGGAGAGGGTTGGGGTGAGGGGAGATACTTCTCTTGTAGAAAGTTTCTATTCAGCAGTTGTTTGTCCGCTCTTGAACCGCTGAAGGGAATCTTGATGGATGAAGGAACTCACCTTTCCCGAAGCCCTCAACGAGGCCATACGCGAAGAGATGGCCCGCGACTCCACCGTCTTCGTCCAGGGCGAGGACGTAGGCCCCTACGGCGGCGGGTATTACCCCGCGCTGAAGGGTCTGTGGGCCACCTTTGGCGGGGAACGCGTGCGCGATTTCCCCATCTCCGAGACCGCGTTGGTCGGCACGGCCCTGGGCGCGGCCATGACCGGCATGCGGCCTATCGTGGACATCATGTTCGCCGATTTCAGTTTCGTCTGCTTTGACCAAATCGTGAACCAGATTGCGAACATGCGCTACATGAGCGGCGGCAAGGCCAAAGTCCCCATAGTGGTCAGGGGCGTCATCGGGGGAGGCCAACGTCTAGCCTCGCAACATTCCCACAGCCTGGAGGCCTTGTTTGTCCAGTTTCCCGGCCTGGTCGTCGTCACACCCTCCTGTCCGCGCACGGCCAAGGGCCTCCTCAAGAGCGCCATCCGCAACGATAACCCGGTCATCTTTTTGGAACACAAGATGCTGTACAGCGCAAAGGGTCCGGTGCCGGAAGGGAGAGATTTCACCCTCCCCTTGGGCAAGGCGCAGATAGGTGGCGAAGGAACCGAATTGACCATCGTGGCCCACGCCTACATGACCCAGGTGGCGATGAAGGCCGTTGACCAACTGAAGCACGATGGCATCTCGGCGGAGGTGGTGGACCTCCTGACGCTCAGCCCCCTGGATAACGAGACGGTGCTCCGTTCGGTGCGCAAGACGGGCCGCGTCCTGGCGGTGCAGGAAGCGCCGCCGATGTGCGGCATGGCCGCCGAGGTGGTGGCTTTGATCGCGGAGAAGTTGGGGATGAGCCTGCGCGCCGCCCCGCGCCGCGTCACCGCGAAGCAGTCGCCCATTCCCTTCAGCCCGAAACTGGAAGACTACGTGCTCCCCTCGGTCACAGATATTGTGGAGGCCGCGCGGGGCATGGTGCGAGGGGAATAACGATGGCCGTCAGCGAGCGGCAGTTGCGCCGTGACCTGTGCGAAGTGGGGCGCAGGCTATACCAGTCCGGCATGGCCGTGGGGAGCGACGGGAACCTCTCTGCTCTCCTCAACGAAGAGGAGATCCTCATCACCCCGTCGCGCGTCTGCAAGGGCTTCATGGATCCGGACGACATCATCAAGATTGACCGCAAAGGGACTAAACTCAGCGGCATCCTGCCACCTTCCCTGGAAACGGCCATGCACCTGGCCGCCTACGAAGAGCGTGATGACATCTGCGCGGCGGTACACGCGCACCCACCCGTCAGCGTCGCCTTCACCGTGGCCGGGGTCGCGATGCCGCGCTGTGTGCTCCCCGAAGTGGAGGTGCTGTTCGGCGGCGAGATTCCGGTTGCGGCATACGCCACGCCGGGCGGGCCGGCCCTGGCCGACTCCATTCGCCTGCACATCCGCGAGAAGGACGTGGTCATCCTGGCCCACCACGGCATGTTCGCCGTCGGCCAGGACATTTATCAGGCTTTCATGAAGATGGAGCACGCCGAGTCCACGGCCAAGGTCATCCTGTATGCCCGACAGTTGGGCGGCGTGAACAAACTCTCTGAGGCGAGCCTGGAAGGGCTGCGCGCGCTACGGCAGAAACTGGTCGCCACGGAACGCGCCGTCTTCTGCAGTTCGTGCCGCGCCTGCGAGCCGGGCGGGGCGCACGCTATTGTGGAGCGGGCCGGCGCGCCGGTGCCGTCCCCGGCAATGCCGACGGTCGGCGCTCCGATGCCGGAACCATCACCGGATGACCGCTTGGAGGCCCTGGTGCGCGAGATCGCCCAGCAGATTATCTCCGGCAGAGGCTAACCGATGCTCCTGTGCAAAGTGGTCGGCTCTTTGGTCTCCACCCAGAAGGACCCGAAGTTGCGGGGCACGAAACTCCTTGTGACGAAAGAAGTGGAATTGGATGGTCGCCTGCGCGAGACCTACCACATCGCCGTGGATAGCGTCGGCGCGGGTGAGGGAGAGTGGGTGGTCATCGTGCGCGGGAGTTCGGCCCGCATGGCCGAAAACACCAAAGGGATGCCGATAGATAGCGCCATCATCGCTATCGTGGATTCTATTGAGGTGGACGGCGAGGTAATTTTCAGGAAGAGTTAGAGAGAGTCAAAGATGGAATTCGGCATCGTCATCGGCATCCTGATTGCGACGCGCAAGGACCCGGTGCTGATGGGCGCGGCGCTCCTGGTCGTGCAGCCGGTGGATCAGTTCGGCAACAAACGCGGGCGGCCCATCATCGTCGCCGACCCGCTGCAGGTGGCCGGAGAGGGCGATGTGATCCTCTTCGTCCACAGTCCGGATGCTTCCATGGCCTTTGGCGACGACGTTTGGGCGCCAGTGGATGCGGCAGTCGTGGGGCTGGTGGATCACGCCGACGTGGGGTACGAGGTGACACTGAGGACGGGCGAACGTGTATATTGGCAAGGTGATCGGCACAGTCGTCTGCACCATTAAACATCCGGCGTACGAAGGTAAGCGGCTCTTGATGGTGCAGCCGCTGGATACCCAGGGGAAACCGCGCGGCGACGTGGGCATCGCCATAGATTACGTCGGCGCGGGCCTGGGCGACCTGGCCCTGGTCGGCGGCGCGCCGGGCGTGGCTGCCGACGTCTTCAACCTGGAGAAAGCGCCCATTCGCGACCTGATTATGGGCATCGTGGATCGGTGGGACGTGGCGGGTGATCGGGTGCTCACGTTATACGAGGAGCCGGAGGGAATGGAGACGGTGTTGTCTAATCCTGCCGTGAAGCGAGGTCATTGAGCGATGCCTTTGGTACGTGCAAAGACCCTGTATCAGCAGGCACGCGCGGGCGGCTATGCTGTCGGCGGGTTTGACGCCGAGCACATTGACATGGTAAAGGCCATCGTGGAGGCAGCAGAGGAGACGCAATCGCCGGCCATCATCTTTATCTGGCAAGAGGACATCAAATCCGTCGGCCCCGGTTTGCTTGAGGCAGTGGCGCGCCAGGTCGCGGGTCAATCGCGCGTGCCTCTCGCCATCATGTGCGACCACGCCTCCGATTTGCAGATGTGCCTGACCTGCATCTTGCACGGCCACAGCGGGGTGATGATAGACGCCTCGCACCTGCCGTTTGAGGACAATATCCGCGAGACGCGGCGCATCGTGGAGATCTGCCATCTCTTGGACGTGCTGGTAGAAGGGGAACTCGGCACGGTCAAGCGTGGCTTTGAAGAGACGGGACCTTTCGCGCGGGAAGCGGTCTTGACCCCGCCGGAGGCCGTGGCCGAGTACGTATCACGCTCTGGGGTGGACGCCCTGGCCGTATCTATCGGCAACGAGTCGGGCGTCTATAAGGAGCGACCCCAACTTGATTTCCCTCGCCTGCGGGCGATCCGGCAACGGACCGACGCCTACTTGATTCTGCACGGCGGTTCCGGCATCCCGGAGGAACAGGTGCGCCAGGCAGTGCAGGATGGCATTGCTGGCATCCGCTATGCGACAGAGATGAGGTTGGCCTACTTTGATGCCCTGGAGAATGCCCGCCGCCAACTGGCACGCGATAACCCGGACTCGCGCCTCATCATGGGGCCCGCCCGCCAGGCAGCGAAGGAACTGATGAAGAAGCGCATGGAGCAACTTGGCTCCGCCGGGCGAGCGGCGTGCAATGGCCGGTGCGCGGGGTGCGACGGACGCTGCCAGCAACAAGGGCAACGCGCGGGAGAGAAGGTATCGCCGCAGGCTACCGGCAAGCAAGTGCCGGCGTTGATGAACAACGATGAGATTGAACGCCTCGTGGCGCTGATCGCCCGCGAGGTGCAGCGGCGCGCGTAGTCTGTCGGTTAGCATTGTAGGGGCGAGGCATGCCTCGCCCCTAC
>JADYZS010000155.1 GCA_020853075.1 Anaerolineae bacterium
ATTGGACCCTGTCAGGGGATGTGGCCCTCACCCTGGGCAATGAAGATGGCAGCCACGTGACCGCCAGCGTCGGTGGCAGTTACGGGGACCACTTTGAGAAGACCACCTCCTCATTTACCGAGATCTCCTTCGGCACGCAGGTCACCGCCAGCGGCGACGACATCCTCTCTTACACCCGCACCGACTACCAGGTCTGGGAGTACCCGGTCTACGAAGATAACAGCAACGTCCCGACCAGCCACATGGTCGTCGTCTTCCCGCTGCCGGTCGGCAACAACCAGGGCACGCGACAGGCCTTCACGCCGGGCAACACCTGCGACTTCTGGTACCAGCCTAACCACCAGATTAACAATGTCTGGTCTTACCCCAGCAACCCCTCTCAGTTCATTGACCGTAACCGGGACTTGAACTCCCAGATCCTGACCCTGGGCGGAGGCGAAGCCGAATTCATCACCAGTTGGTCCTCCATCAGCAGCACCCAGCAAGCCAGCGAAATCACCTGGGGGGTCAATGCCAGGGTTGAGGTGCAGGTCGGCGGCGACGAGATCAAGATCCCCATCATTGATGCTGAGTTTGAGGTCCCCTGGAGCGTCAAAGCGACGGTGGAAGGGTCATACGGCCAAAGTTCGCTCTCCACAAATGAAGCCGTCGGCAGTTCCAGCACCAGCATTCGCGCGCACTTCAACCCCATCGGCTCCAGCGCCAGTTACGAAGTGCAGCCTTTCCTTTACTGGTCAAAGGCGGGCTATCTGGTGCTGGATTACATCGCCAACCCGGTGAACGGCACCGCCTTCTGGAGCCGGTATGACAAGCCCGACCCAGCCCTACTCCTCCCCTGGGCCGACGGCGCGTGTGGCGCCGACCGCACGCAATTCACGAAGGAGATCGCCATCTATCCTGCCTTTGTCAGCAACGGGGAGATCGTCAGCATCACCGCGGCGCTGCGCAACTTCAGCAACGTCGGCACCGGCGGCAACGTCCGGGTGCGCTTCTACCAGGGCGACCCGGCCAGCGGCGGCACCCAGATCGGTAGCGACCAGATCATCCCTGTCATGAATCCCCGTGACCGGCGCACCGTCACCACGCAATGGACGGCCAGCGGCACCGGCGAGCAACGCATCTACGTCGTGATGGATCCTGACAACCAGATCACCGAGATGCACGAGGACAATAACAAGGGATATGGCCTCGTCCGCCTGGCTTCCACCAAATATGTAGACCCCGGCGTTGCCGGGCGGCAGGATTACTTCTCGTTGGCTTATACCACCAGTGAGGATAAGCCCCTCACGGCCTTTATCCCCACGATGAACTTCACCGCGACCATGCGCTTTGAGGTAATTCCCCTCACCGCGCCCTCCACCGCGCCGCCCCCCGGCCTGAAGCGGGTCGGGCAGGCGTTCACCCTCAATGCCTACCAGGGAGGGATAGAGCAATTTAATATGAACCTGAGACCGTCGCCGGGCCAGCCTCCTGGGGCGGTATCTCTGCAATATGCCGATGCCGACATCGCGGGTATGAATGAGGCGGCCTTACGCCTCTACGTCCAGGGCGGCCCCGGCTGGGAGGAGGCGCTCTGCGCCGGGCACGCCTACCAACGCTTCCCCAACAGCAACACGCTGATCGTGCCGGTCTGCCGCACGGGGACCTTCGCGCTCTTTGGCCCCGGTGGCCCGCTGAACCACGAGGCTTTCCTGCCTTTGCTATTGAAGGCGCGGCGGTAAGAAGCCTATATATTCCTGACACGAGTGGCTTATTGGTGGAGAAAACTCCCCCTCACCCCCGTCCCGTACGGCGAGTATCCCGCAAGGGGACGGAGTACCTGCGCCCACGGGACTTGCCCCTCTCCCGCAAGCGGGAGAGGGGAGTAGGCCAAAACCCTCTCCCCTCCGGGGAGGGTAGGGTGAGGGGAGATCACACTCTCGGCGAGGCCCTCCCCGCGATTTGCCCCCTCGCGCCCCTTCCGCTATACTCCTTTACCATGAGCGTAAAAGACCACTCGTGGGCCGTCATCTGGGATTTGGACGGCGTCCTGGTGGATAGCACCGAAGGCCACTTCGCCGCCTGGCAACGCCTCTTTGCCGAGGAAGGACTACAACTGGATCGTGCCGGCTTCCTGCGCACCTTCGGCCAGCGCAACGATTCCGTCCTGCGCACGGCCCTGGGGCCCGGCCTGTCCGCAGAACGGATTCAGGCGTTAGGCGAACGCAAGGAGGCCTATTTCCGCTCCCTCGTTTCCCACCTGGTACAGCCGATGCCCGGCGCGCGGGCGCTGTTGTCCGAGTTGTACGCGGCGGGCGCGCGGCAAGCCATCGGCTCCTCTGCGCCGCGCGCCAACGTGGCGGCGATTCTCGCCGTGTTGGGCACATCTGAGGTCTTCGGCGCGACGGTCGCGGCGGAGGACGTGAGCCAGGGGAAGCCCGCGCCCGATGTCTTTCTGACCGCTGCCGCGCGCCTGCGCGTCCCGCCCGCGCGCTGCATCGTCGTGGAGGATGCGCCGCCCGGTGTGGAGGCCGCGCGCGCCGCGGGGATGCGCTGCATCGCCGTCACCACCACCCGCCCCGCCGCCGAATTATGGCAGGCGGATCGCGTCGTCGCCAGCCTGACCGAGTTGAGCGCGGCCTCGCTGCGCGCGCTGCTAGTCTAACCACAAGACAGCAAAGCGATGAACCACGGAGAACGCGGAATTTTTATTCTCAGTGCTCCCCGTGTCTCCATGGTAAAGTGTTTTCAGGAGAATCAATAATCGTGAACGTTCGCGACTACGACCCCACCAAAGACCGTGCCGCCGTCCTCCGCCTCTGGCGCGAGATCGGCTGGCTGCGCGAGGGCAACCCCGACGAAGCGTTGGATTGCCTGCTGCAAGCGGGCCGCACCCTGGTCAGCGACATCAACGGCGAAGTGGAGTGCATGGTGGCGACAGCGCCCGGCACGATCCAGCACCTGGGCGACCCGATCCCTTTCAGCGGCGTGATGGCCGTCTGCACCAGCCTCATCGCACGCCGGCAAGGGCTGGCGAAGCGGCTGACGGCGCGGGCGGTGGCAGCCCAGGTGGCCGAAGGCGCGCTGGTCTCCGGCCTGGGGATGTTTGACCAGGGCTATTACGACCAACTGGGCTTCGGCACCGGCGGCTACGAGCATTACGTCACCTTTGACCCGCTCCTGCTTAACGTCAACGCCAGGCCGCGCGTGCCACGCCGTCTCACAAAGGACGACTGGCTGCTGATGCACCAAAACCGGCTGGCCCGCCTGTGCCGGCACGGCTCCCTAGCGATGCAGGAACCGACCGTGACCCGCTTTGAGATCCTCCTATCGCACAACGGCTTCGGCCTCGGCTACGGCGACGGCCCCAACGGCGCGCTGACACACCATTTCTGGTGCGAGGCAGATGATCTGGAGTATGGCCCCCACAATGTGAAATGGCTGGTCTATCAGACGCGCGAGCAGTTCCTGGAACTCCTCGCGCTCACCAAGAGCCTCAGCGACCAGGTGCGCCTGGTGCGCATCCAGGAACCGCAGGGTATCCAACTGCAAGACTATCTGGAGCGACCGTTGCGCCAGCGGCGTACCACCTACCGGACGCGGTACGAGAACACGATACGCGCCGTCGCCCATTGGCAAACGCGCATCTGCGATTTGTTGGGTTGCCTGGAGAGGACACACCTGCGCAGCGATACGGTGCGCTTCAACCTGCGGCTGCACGACCCGATTGAACGCTACCTGGACAATGGCGCATCCTGGCGCGGTCTGAGCGGTGACTACGTGGTGACGCTGGGCCCGTCGTCGGGTGCGGAGAGGGGAACGGATAGCACGCTGCCGACGCTAACGGCGTCGTTGAACGCCTTCACCCGGCTCTGGCTGGGCGTGCGCCCGGCCAGTGGCCTGGCTTACACCGACGACCTCTCCGGCCCGCCGGGCTTGTTGGAGGAACTGGACTGGGCGCTGCGCCTTCCTGATCCCCGCACCGACTGGGATATTTGAACCTGCGCGGCGCGCCCGCTTGAGATGGTATAATAGGTGGCCGATATGCGAATCATGAGCATGAGAAGGGAGTGTTGTTGATGCCGACTATGAGTGTACACGACCAGATGATGGCCGTTTATCGCCATCAAGTCCCGGAGCAGATGCCGGTCTCCATCTATTATCGCTTTCTCCCTCGCGGCTGGACCGAGCGAATGATCCGCAACGTCGGGTTTGGTATCATTGACTATTATCCCATCTTGACCCTCCTGGCGCCACCCTGGCACACCTGGCCCGGCTATATCTCAGAAGTAAAAGGGGTTGACTTTGAGATCCGCTATTCGTGGGTTGACGGCGAGATGGAGGAGATTCGCACCTACCGGACACCTGTGGGAACCGCCTATCAGCGGACGGTCACCGATCCTACTTACGGCGCCGACTGGATCAACAAGTTCTACATTGACAGCGTGGAAGACTACAAGATCGTCCAATATATCGTAGAACACACGGTCTTTCGCAAGAATGAGGACAGGTTGCAAGAGAAAAAAGAGGACCTCGGCGGAGATGGCGTCGTTTGGGGCAGAATAGATCGCACGGCGTACCAGAAACTCTTGTGGGAACTGGCCGGCCCCCAACGCTTTCTCCTTGATCTCATGACAACGCCGGAGCCGGTCCTGGAACTGATGGACGCGATTGAGCGGAAACTGGACGAATCCTTTGCGATGGTTCTCCAGTCGGAGGTAGAGGTCGTCTGGCAGCCGGAGAACATCACCTCCGACATGGCCCCGCCCGATGCCTTCAAACGCTACTGCCTCCCCCACTACGAGAAACGGGCGCGCCTGCTAAAAGAGGCTGGCAAACCATACATCATCCACATGGATGGCCGCCTGAAAGCCTTGAAGGAACTGATCGCCGGGAGTCCTTTTGACGTCATTGAATCGCTCTCGCTGCCACAGATCGGGGGCGACCTCACGTTGCCGGAGGCCCACGCTGCTTTCCCCGGCAAGGCTATCACCGTGAACTTCCCCTCCAACCTCAGTTTTGAAGAGGATGCCGCGATTGAGCACGCCATCCGGGAGATCCTGACCGGCGTCAGTCCTGACCTCCCCTTCATGCTGCAATTGAGCGAGGATATCCCACACTACGAATGGAAACGGGTGCTCCCATGACTCTGCCGCACTGTGGCAAACCATAAGAACGGGCACTGACCGGCTTGAAACATGATCCTCACTATCACACCCAATTCGGCGTTGGATCGGGTCTTATTTATTGACGAGTTCCGGCCCGGCATCACGAACCGCGCGAGCAAGACGATAGACTGTATCGGCGGCAAGGGCCTGGACGCCTCTGTCGTCCTGCGCGCGCTCGGCGCCGAGACACTCGGCATGACCTTCGCCGCCGGGGCCCGCGGCCGACGATTGGTCGCCCTGTTAGATACCTACGGCATCGCCCACGACGTCGTCTGGGTAGATGGGGAGACGCGCATCGCCCACGTTCTCGTGGAGACGAGCCGCCATCGCCACACCCACATCACGACGAGCGGATTGTCCATCTCGCCTGCGGCACAGGATGAGTTCTTGCGCCGTTACCGCTCCCATGTCGGGCAGGCAGACTGGGTGATCGCCGCAGGCTCGCTCCCTGATACCCTGCCCACCGGCTTCTACCAGACACTGGCCGTCATCGCGCAGGAAGTGGCCGTGCCGATCCTGATTGACTGTCCCGGCGCGCCCACCCGCGCTGCCTTCTCCGCCCATCCTGCCATTGTGAAGATGAACCGCGCGGAGTTCGCAGCGACCTTCGGCAGCGCGCCGGCTGCCATCGCCGCGCTCAAGAAAGAGGCAGAGACCGTCGCGAAACGGGAGCACCTAGCGGCGTTCGTGTTGACCTGTGGCGCGGAGGGGATCCTGGCAGTTACGGAGAAGGGCGCGTGGCTGGCGTCCAGCCCTCTACAGCAAGAGGTGAACGCCGCGGGCGCTGGCGATGCCGTGTCGGCAGCCCTGGTTTGGCAACTCACCGTGGGCGATGGCTGGCCGGAAGCCCTCCGTTGGGCCGCGGCGACCAGCGCGGCGGTTGTCCTGACCGAAGGGACCGCCGACTGCCATAAAGCCGATGTCACCCGCATCCTGGCGGAAACGTCGGTGCAATCTTTGTGACAGATGCGATCTGGATAGTGTTGTCAGGTGGGATAACAGGAGCCTCCGGTGAACCCGTACGACTACCCACTGAGCCTGAAACTTGACTTCTCCACCGGCGCTTTGGAGCCCGGTGTCCACGTTACGCCGCGCCGCGTCAGCGACCTGGCACTGATGTTTCACGACAAGGAGGCGGTGGCGGCAGCCATCGCGCAGAGAGACCCTGTCGTCTATGAGATTCTTAGCCAGGGCTTCCCCGGCAGCCGCACCGATGCAGCCATCGCCATCAGCCGCATCTACCCAGGCAGGGTAGGGGATGAATACCATTTCACCAAAGGCCACTTTCACGAGCGCGACGATCAGGCCGAGGTCTATTTCTGCCTGAAAGGCGAAGGGTATCTGCTGCTGGAAAGGGCCGACGGCGAGTTTCGCGCCGAGCCGTGGCAGCCCGGCACCATCTCCCATATCCCTCCCGCCTGGGGACACCGGGTAGTCAACACAGGCCGCGATCTCCTCTTCTTCATCGGCATATACCACCTCAGCGCCGGGCACTCGTACAAACAGGTGGAGGAGCGAGGCTTCGCCCAACTCGTGGTGGAACGCGACGGCAGGCCGATTCTAATACCCAATCCCCGCCGAATACCTCGCTGATGCTGCATAAGGGTTGCTCCGGCCTCGTAGGGGGCTGAATGGACAAAAACGAACCTCCCGTGGCCCTGGCCGCCGACATTGGCGGGACTAAGATGGATGTTGCCATGGTAGATATAAGCGGCCGCCTCGTCCTGCCGCTTGCGCAGCATCCGGTGCCTTTCACGGCTGACGGTATCGCCGCCGCCCAGGGTCTCCTGGACATCTTGCAGCCTTACATAGACAAGGCTCAGGCATACGGGGCGCGCCTGCGGGGGATAGGCCTCGGTGTCTGCGGCGTCGTGGATGTGGAAACGGGCGAGATCATTCTCTCACCCAACCTCCACTGGCGCAATCTCCCCTTCGGAGCCATGGCCCGCGAGCGGTTCCGGCTGCCGGTCTGTGCCGCGGTGGACGTGCGGCAGGCGGCCTTGGGAGAATGGATGTGGGGCAGCGCGCACGGGGCCAAAAACTTCGCCTGGGTTACTATCGGCACGGGCTACGGCGGCTACTTCATCCTCAACGGGAGATTCTACCCCGGCACTCACGGCTCCGCCGGTAACTTCGGGCACATCGCGGTAGATGAGGTCAACGGCTATCCCTGTGGCTGCGGGCGGCGGGGCTGCGCAGAGACCTACGTGGCCGGGCCTGCCATCGCGCGCCAGGGCCAGCGCGCGGCAGACGAGGGACGCAGCCCTCTCCTGCATCGCCTGGCCGGAGAGGGCCCCGTGACCGCGCCGCTGGTCTTTCAGGCCGAGGCCGCCGGCGACGAGGCCGCCCGGCAGGTCGTCGCCGGCGTGGTGCGCCACCTTGCCATCTCCCTGTCCGGCCTGGTGAACACCCGTGATCTGGAGTTGATGGTCCTCGGCGGCGGGGTGATGAAGGCGGGCCCGCTCTTCCTGGCCCGCCTGGATGCTGCCGTCAGGGAGCATCTGATGACCGTTGAAGCGCGCCGCGACCTGCGCATCGTGCGGGAGTCGTTGCCCAACCCTGCCGTAGCCGGTGCCGCTGCCCACGTGTTCCTGGCCTGTGGCGACCTCCGGTTACCCTCTCCTGCGTGATGCCCCCCTACCTTCCCGATATAGGCCACAACGACTATTGTCTTGCCAGGCCCCCCGTGCTATAACTGGTATCGGGGGCTCTTCTATGCCAATGCCACGCTGGGCGCGCGCGCTCGGTTTTGTCTTACTCTTCTCTCTCCTGGCCGTATCCGTGGCTCTCGCCAGCGACACGCCTGGCACATACGCGCCCAATGCCCCGACCCCGGATACCGGCCGTATAGAGATCACCGTTTATCACGACGCGGATAACAACGGGCAGCGGGACAGCGGAGACCTTTCCCTCTCCGGCGCGCTGGTTGAAGTCTATTCCTACCCAGGGGGAGTGTGGATTGCCACCTGCCTCACCCAAAACGACGGGCGCTGCGCGTTTGAGTTATCCCCAGGAACCTATCACACCGAGGAAACGCGCGCGCCGGCCGGATACACGCGCAGCCCGACTTACTATACTCCGTTAGTACAAATCCTGGTGCCGGGGCAACAGGTGATGTGGCAGTTTCCCAACGTACAGCGAGATCTCCCTTTCAAGCGATTTCTCCCGCTGGCCCACAAGCCGGTGCCGACGCCGACACCCACCCGGACACCGACGCGCACGCCAACCCCCACCACCACGCCGACCCCGACGACCACTCCGACGCCGACCATCACCGCGACGGTGACGCCGACTCCTACCACGGCCCGCGTAGAGGGCATCGCCTACCACGATCTGGACGATGATGGGTTACGCGATCCGGGGGAACCGATGCTGGCAGGCGCGCTCGTTGAAGTCTATTTCTACCAGGCGGGGAAGAAAGGGGCCTGGGTCGCCGCTTTCACCACGGTGGGCGACGGCCAATACCTCTTTGACCTGACGCCCGGAACCTACCAGGTAGAGGAAACACGGCCACCGGGCGGCTATCTGCGCAGCCCCGTCTATTACGCGCCGCTGATCCAGACGGTATTGGCGGGGCAGCGGGTAGTGTGGGACTTTGCCAACGTATTGCCGACCCCGACGCCGACCATCACGCCGACGAAAACGCCAACGCCGCTCAATACGGCGACGCCGACAAAAACACCGACAGAGACGCGCACGCCGACGCCGACCCGCACGTCCACACCGACGTACACCGCGACCCGCACGCCAACGGTGACGCCGACTGCTACGGCCTCGCCGACGGCGACCGTCACCCGCACGCCGACGCGCACGCCCACGGAGACCCCTACCAGGACAGCAACACCGACCGGCACACCGACGCGGACGCCGACGGTCACACCGACCACCACGGCCACCCGCACGGTCACACCGACTTACACAGAAACGCCGACCCGGACGCCGACGCGCACGCCGACGAATACGCCGACCATGACGCCGACGCGCACGCCTACCGAGACACCGACCCGGACACCAACAGGGACTGCCACGCCAACCCGCACCTGGACGCCGACACGCACACCGACCCGTACACCGACAGAGACACCAACCCGCACACCCACAGGAACCGCCACGCCGACCCGTACCCGGACGCTGACGCCCACCCTCACGCCCACGCGCACGCCGACGTTGACGGCTACTGTGACCCCGACGCGCACGCCGACAGGCACTGCCACGCCGACCCGCACGCCGACGGCCACGCCCACGAATACCTGGGCCCGCATTGAGGGCATCGTCTATGAGGACGTTGACAACAACGGCGTGCGAGACCCGTGGGATCCGCCCGTTGTCGGCGCGAAGATACAGGCTTCCGAATACATTTCGGGGACTTTCTTGCAGATTTTCACCACCGGCCCGGACGGCCACTACTGGTTTGATAATCTGCAACCGGGAGCCTATCGGGTCAGCGAGACGCAACTACCGCAAGGGTATATCACATCCACCTTGTGGTACGTGGATTTTGACCAGACGGTCTATGGCGGCCAGCGGTGGATATGGGATTTCCCCAACGAGTGGAACGGACCTACCCGCACGGCCACACCAACGCCCACGTCGACTAACACACCGACGAGCACGCCCACCCCAACGCCGACGTGGACCCCAACGCATACGCCGACGCCAACGGAGACGCCCACGCCGACCGAGACGCCGACGAGGACGCCGACACCTACTGCAACTTCTACACCCACCGAAACCCCTACAGAGACGCCCACCCCAACGGAGACACCGACGCCGACGGAAACCCCTACAGAGACGCCAACCCCGACGCCCACCGAAACGTTGACCCTCCTCCTGGCGGTGCGAGCCTCCCGGCTCACCCCCACGCCGACCTACACCCTACCTTTGCCCAGGCCCCGCGCCTACCTGCCGCTGGTTTGGCGCGGCTAAACGCAAACATCGGATGAAATCCGACGTCTGCGTATTCTGAAGCCCGCTCCGCGGGCTTTCCGGTGATTGCCGTTGGTTTCCAACCAATGGCAATAAGTCCACCCCGCTTGCCCTCCACAGCCAATTGCGCTATACTTCGCGCGCTCCACATTGCGTTACCCGGTTAAGGTAGAGAAATGGCGATGGATGGATATCCTCTCATGGCGACGGTGGCTCCGCGTTTGCACCGCGCGCCCCTGGCTGACGTGCCCGGCGCAGTGCGCGCGGCGATGGCGCGCGCAGATTGGAGTCAGAGGCTAAAGCCCGGCAGCCGCGTGGCGATCACCGCCGGGAGCCGCGGCATCAACAACATCTCCCTCGTTCTGCGCACGGTGGTGGACGAGGCGCGCGCCCGCGGCCTTGCCCCCTTTCTCGTCCCCGCGATGGGGAGCCACGGTGGCGCCACGGCCCAGGGCCAACTGGCCCTCCTGGCCGAACTGGGCGTGACGCCGGAGCGAATCGGTGCGCCTATCCACGCTACGATGGATGTGGTGGAGTTGGGGCAGACAGAGGATGGCGTGCCCGTCTATCTGGACGCCTACGCCGTGCAGGCCGACGGCATCATCGTAGTCAACCGGGTGAAGCCCCACACCTCCTTCATCGGTGCGGTGGAGAGCGGCCTGCACAAGATGATCGCCATTGGCCTGGGCAAAGAGCGCGCCGCCGCGACGCTCCACGGCTACGGCCTGCGCGGGCTGCGAGAGTTCATCCCGCGCGTGGCGCGGGTCACGTTGGCGCGTGCCCCCATCCTCTTGGGGATCGCGATCTTGGAAGATGGCTACGACCAGACGGCGGAGGTGGTGGGGTTGGCGCCACCGGAGATACCGGCGCGCGAGCCGGAACTCCTGGCGCGGGCGCGGGAGATGCGCGCTCGCCTTCCCTTTGATGAGTGCGACCTCCTCATCGTGGAGCAGATGGGCAAGGAGATCAGCGGCACCGGCATGGACACGGCGGTCATTGGCCGCCTCTACATCCGGGGCGAGCCGGACTTCCCCGCGCCGCGCATCGGCTGGCTGGCGGTGCTGGGCCTAACGCCTGCCTCCCACGGCAACGCCACTGGCGTCGGCCTGGCTGACATCATCACCCGCCGCCTCTACGAGAGCATAGACTACGCGACCACCTATAAGAACGTAGCCATCTCCGGCTTCCTGGAGCGCGGCAAAATCCCCCTCGTCGCCGAGACACAGCGGGCGGCCATAGACCTGGCGCTGCGCCTCACCGGGCGTGAGCCGCGCGTCGCCCGCATCCGCGATACGCTCCACCTGGAGCGCATCCAGGTCTCCGCCGCGCTCCTGCAGGCGGGACCCGACCAC
>JADYZS010000156.1 GCA_020853075.1 Anaerolineae bacterium
ACGCTAACGGCACGCAGTTGCGGGCGAACCCCGGCGCCAGCCTGGGCCGCTGCCCTTCTACAAAGATCAACGCGGGGCCTTGCACCGTCCTATCCACCGCCCGGTAGAGAGCCGGGGAGACGCCCCAGTAATTGCTGTGGTATTTTTCCACCAGGTAAGGCGTATAGATGACGAGGCTGCCGATGACCGCGGCGGCCAGCGCGGCCCAACCCCAGACGCGAAACGGCGGACTCAGGGTTTGTATGCTTCGCACCACCAGCCACAGGGCCCCCGGCATGAGGAGGAAATAATAGCGCGCCCCGAACGCGTTGCCCTCAAAATAGAAGACGAAATAGGCCGCCATGACCGCCAGGCTGGAGGCGACGAAGAGGAAATCCCACCGGTTGGCCTGCCGCCGCAGCCAGAGGGGGAGGGCCAGGAGGAGAAAGAAGGGCGTGCCAAAGAAATCAAAGAGGAAATCGGCCAGCCGCCTCGCCGTCACCCAGGTCGCCAGCAAGGGCGTGAAGCCCGGCCATGGCTCGCCGTGCTCGCCGGGGCAGCCGACGTCGGGGCCGAAGCCCAAACGGAAACAATTAGGAACCGTCTCGGTGACGTTGTAGTAGGCTTGCGGGGGGAAAAGGAGGAAATCGCCCGTCGTCAGGCGGTTGTACACCAGCAGCCCGCTGATGAATACGAGGACGAGGCCCGCGATGGGGAGAAGCCGCGTCCAACGCAGCCGCCCGCGCAGCACCAGATAGACCGCGTAGGCGGCAAAGGGGAGGGGCGCGGCCAGGCCGTCCAGCAGGTGAATGGAAATGGCCCAACCCCACCCGGCCCCGACCATGAAGGCCCACCGCCAGCCACCGCCCCGTTCCAGCCGCGCCGTCCCCCAGACGACCAGCAGAAAGGCGACCAGGCTGGCCGTGTGCGACATAAACGAGGACGACATGAAGACCAGGAAGGGGGAGACCGCCGCCAGCGCCATCCATATCTGCCCCGTGCGCCGGCCCACCAGTTCTCGCCCGATGCGGTAGAGGAGGAAGAGCGCGCCCGCGCCCAGGAGCGGGTTCACCAGCCACGGGATGCCTGCCCGGATGCCCGCTGCCAGGACGAAGGGCCAGCCGGGCGGGTTGACGCCGAACCAGCGCCCGAAATGGTAGATGTAGGTATAGGCGAAAAACTGGGGCTCCGGATGAGGCGTCAACGTCAGGTGGCCGATAGCGTAGGTGCGCGCCTGGAAATCATAGACGATCTCATCCTGGATGTGGAGCATCCCGTCCAGGACAAGCCACCAGATGAGGGAGGTCGTCACTACGAATAGGGAGATGACCAGTGGAACCCACCAGCGCCCGGCCTTTGCGATGACTTTCTTCGCCAGGCTTACCAGCGTCTCCCGCCAACGTAAAGCGAGAGCCAGCACCAACAGATAAGGCAAGAAGCCCGCGCCCTCTACCAGGAGGTGAAGGCGTTCGCGGCTGTAGAGGAACAGGAGATTGATGCCGACGCCCCAGGCCAGCACCGGCAGCCAGCACGCCTTGACCAGGGCGCGCACCTCAGCAGGCGGCGCGTGCAGCGCGCGCCCCAGCCGAACCCACAACGGTGCCATCATCTCCGACCCGCGCCCGACCTCACCCCCATCCCCTCTCCCCGAAGGGGAGAGGGTAGGCCGCGAAGCGTCCCGCACGCGGGGGTGAGGGGCGGTCACACTCCTTCCGCTATTCACTGAATGGTCGTTCATTTATCATGCAGAGCCAGCCATCGGATAAATCCGACGGCTACAAAGCGGGCTTTGAGGCCGGCTGCCGTCGGTTTCCAACCAACAGTCACTCAGACCAAAAATGAGTTTATCCGCCTTCCCCCTCTCCTTTCTGCGCGCTTTCCCCATTCTCGTCCGCCTCCGCGCCCTTGCGCTCCCCGTTCTGACGCCCAAACTCCTTGAGCCACTGTGCCAACTCCCGCAGGCGCGCATCCACCAGGGCGTTGACCGTGCCCTCCGGATACTGGCCGTCCGCGTCGCGCTCGCCTGCGGGCACGCCCGTCAGGATGGCGATCCCTTCGTCTATCGTGTGCACGGGGTAGATGTGAAATCTCTCCTCGGCCACAGCGGCAACCACGTCTTCCCGCAGCATCAGGTTCTTGATATTGGCCGCCGGGATCACGACGCCCTGCTCGTCCGTAAGCCCATCAGCCGCCGACCGGCACACGTCAAAGAAGCCCTCTATCTTTTCGTTCACGCCACCAATGGCCTGCACCTCGCCTTGCTGGTTGACCGAGCCGGTGACGGCGATGCCCTGCTGCAGAGGGAGACCGGAGAGGCTGGAGAGGAGGGCGTAGAGTTCGGTGGAGGAGGCGCTGTCGCCCTCCACCCCTTCGTAAGATTGCTCAAAGGCGATGCTGGCCGTCAGGCTGAGGGGCTTGTCCTGTGCATATTTGCCGCCCAGGTAACCGGCCAGGATGAGCACGCCCTTGTCGTGGATGCTGCCGGAAAGTTTCGCCTCGCGCTCAATGTTGATAACGCCCGCCTGGCCCAGATACGTTTTGGCGGTGATGCGGTTGGGCCTCCCGAACATATAGTCGCCCAATTGTAGCACGGAGAGGCCGTTCACCTGGCCCACCGCCGCACCCCTGGTATCCACTATAATCGTGCCGTCCACGATGCGCTCGCGCAACCGCTCCTCCACCTGGTTGGCGCGATAGATGCGCTCGTCAATCGCCTTCTGCACGTCTTCGGCGTTCACCAGGGTGTGACCGGCATGTCGGGCCCAGTAGGCCGCCTCGCGCACCGTATCCAGAATAAGGGCGAAGCGGGTGGTCAACTTGTGCTGGTCGTCCACCAGGCGCGCGCTATACTCAACGATCTTCCCCACCGCGCTCAGATCAAAATGGGGAAGTTTCTCCTCCTCGCAGCGATCACGGATCAGGCGAGCGACCTTTTCTATATTCTCGCGCGTCCACGGCATCTCGGTGGCGAAGTCTGCCCGCACCTTGAAGAGTTTCTGGAATTCCTCATCGTAGGCGTAGAGAAGGTAGTAGGTCATGGGGTCGCCGATGAGGACAACCTTCACATCCAGGGGAATCGGCTCCGGCTCCAGGCCGACGACGGTGACGATACCGAGTTGTCGCTCCGGTTCCTCAATGCGCAACTCACCGTAGCGCAGCGCTCGCTTCAAGGCATCCCAGGCCAGGGGCTGGCGCAGAATGACCCGTGCGTCAACGACAATGAAGCCGCCGTTGGCCCGGTGTAGCGCGCCAGCCTTAATCATGTGCAGGTCGGTGACCAACGTGCCGAACTCGGCGCGGCGTTCAATCCGGCCCATCAGGTTGCTGTAGGTGGGATTGATCTCCAACACCACTGGCGCGCCGGTCAATTTGCAGTTGTCCACCACGATGTTGACGCGATAGCGGTCAAAGGGCGAACGCCGCTCGTTCATGACCGGCGAGGGTAGAGAGGGCGGGTCGCTCGCGTCCTGGCTCTCCGGCTGGGGGCGTGCCTTGAAGAGGTCCACCTGGTCCACAATATCCTGCTGCACCGCGTTGAGGTAGTCCACGATCTCCGGCCACTCGTGGTATGGCTGGCTCAGGGCCTCAAAGTCGCGCGCGATGGTGGCTGTGGCGATCTCCCGATCCAGGTTGCGTAACCGCTCCTGGGCGGCCTGTTCCAGATCGCGGATGCGGCGCAGGGCGCGCTCTACTTCCTCCTGCAACTCCGGCTGCCGTGCCTGGATTTCCTGGCGCTGGGCCGGCGGCAATTGTTGGAATTGTTCCGGCGTGAGAGGTTGCCCACCGACGACCGGGGCGACCACGAGGCCCATCGCCGTGCGCAAGAGGGCAGAGCCGCGCTGTGTAACGAAGGCATCCAGCCGTTCGGCTTCCGCGTTGCGCTGCGCGTCCAGTTCGCGCACGAGCCTCCCGCGATGTTCCTGGTATTGTTCCCCTTCAAAGGCGCGCGGCAGTGATACCTCCAGATGCTTCAGCAGGCCGTTGAGCCGGTCGCGCAGTTCGCAGCCGTGGCCGGCGGGCAAGCGCAAGGCTTGAGGCCGGTAAGGATCCGCGAAGTTGTTCACATAGGCCCAGTCGGAGGGCACCGGGCGATCAGCAGCCTTTTGCTCCAGGTACTGCATAATCGTGCTGGTCTTGCCGGTGGCCGAGGGGCCCATGGCAAAGACGTTATAGCCGTAGTAGGGCACATCTATACCGAACTCGGTGGCGCGAGTCGCGCGCTCCTGGCCGATGATCTCGTCCAGTTCAGGAACTTCGGCAGTGGATTGGAAAGTGAAATCTTGGAGGTTACAGACGCGCCGGAGCAGTGCGGGTGACAGCTCACGAGGCTTGGCAGGCATGGGGGTGAACTCCTTGGCTAGTGCAATGGGACGCGATGGCATCATTTTACCATACGGCTTTCCCATTGGCAACGCGGCGCGGCGGTTGGGAGAAGTGGATTGGTGATCTACATCGTGGTGCGATTAGCGAACAGAGTGCGCGCTGGTTTCGTGTGCGCACGAGGTCCCGATTAAGAAAGGAGATGACGAGGAGTTGAAGTGGGGAAGTACCGGGGCCCGGCGTAGTATGGTCATTGCGGCCAGGCCCCAATCTGCTAAACAGCGCCAGTCCTGCGGTGAATGCCGAACGTCGTCATGGCGATCACACCTGGGCTATGCTTGTTCGTACGCGCGCTTTAAGGTTGCGATGTCAATCTTCGTCATTTTCAGCATTGCCTGCATGACATTCTGGGCTTTTTGAGGGTCCTTGTCCTGCAACATCTGCCCTAAGGCGGTGGGGATAATTTGCCATGACACGCCGTATTTATCTTTCAACCAGCCGCATGGTCCTTTTTCGCCGCCTTCTGAGAGCGTCTCCCACAACTCGTCCACTTCTTCCTGCGTTTCGCAGTTCACGAAGAGGGAAAAACCATCCGTAAAGGTGAAATGTGGCCCACCGTTAAGCGCCATGTACTCCTGCCCGTCAAGCACGAAGGTTGCTGACATGACCGACCCCGCCGGTCCAGGTCCGCCTTCCCCATAACGGCTTACGCTCACGATCTTTGAATTTCTAAAGATAGAAACGTAGAAATTCACAGCCTCTTCTGCCTGATTGTTGAACGTTAAGAATGGCGTGATCTTTCGCATGATGTCTCCTTTGTGCCCTTGGCTATCGGTTTCTTGTTAGAACATTTGTATTATAACACAGCAGAAGGTCGCTGTCTTGTATAAAATGGCAAGATTCATGCGCGCATACCGTGGAACCATCGCTCGCTGTTCGCCCACGCGTAACCGTTTCTATGTAAGGCGAGTCTGAGGTTCTTTCCTCATGGATGATGCTCATGCTTCTGCCCCTTTGGAGAATCTGTGAGCGGCGCGCGCCTTCGCTCTGGCAGCCTCTTCTTGACGGTCCTTCGGTGCTGCGTTGGTCTCAAGCGAACGGAGGAGGTGGCCGGTGACGGCTGCTATCTCGTCAACGGCGGCCAGGAAGGCGGCTTCGTTGGCCTTTGATGGCTTGTTGAAGCCGGCTACCTTGCGCACGAATTGTAATGAGGCCGCCCGAATCTCTGCCTCGGTCACAGGCGGCTCGAAGTTGAATAGCGTCTTGATGTTTCTACACATGAGCGTTTCCCTGGTCTCTGATGACGCAAATGGTCATCCATCCATGGCAGTCGCGCCGACGGCATCCAGTTCCGTCGTCCGCTCCGGTTCAGCGCGTGCAGATTCGCCGCGGAGAAAAACTACGACCATGATCGCCGCTCCAACTGCAACGATGGCGCTGATGGCAGCAGCCAGGTGCAAACCCTGGACGAACGCGTCGCGGGCGACATTGAGGAGTGCAAGGCCAACCTCGCCGGGTAACTGTTGAGCGACGCCTACGGCGGCACCCAACGTATCGCGGGCGACCTGCGCTGCCTCGGTGGGAATACCCGCCGGGAGACGGTTGGTCAGTTCGCTCCGGTACACCGCCGTGCCGAGGCTTCCCAGGATGGCGATGCCGAGCGCTCCTCCCAGTTCCGCGCCCGTCTCCGAGATTCCCGAGGCCGCCCCTGCCCGTTCGGGTGGGGCGCTCCCGACGATCAGTTCGGTCGTCAAGGTGAATACCGGGGACAAGGCCAGCGAAATCACGACGGATGCGGTCACAACGATAGCGAGGCCGTTCGTTCCACCGACCTGCGTGAGTGCCGCAAGGCTGATGGCCGCGAGCCCCAGGGTGGCTCCCAGGACGAAGGCCGGGGGAAAGCGATACACGAACCGGGGCGCTACATTAGAGCCGACGATGAACCCAACCGCCGAGGGGAGCGACCATAAGCCCGCCAGCAGGGGCGATAGCCCAAGCACCAGTTGAAGATACTGCGCGATGAACAGGAAATATCCGACCGCGACGAAGACGGCGAGTACGTTCGTAGCAAGTGAGACGTTGAAGGTAGGTATTTGGAAGAGACGAAGGTCAATCAAAGGGTCAGCCAGCCTTCGCTGCCGGCGCAGGAACAGGATGCCGACGGCCAGCCCCGCGAGGATGAACAAGGCTGGCTGCCAGTTGAAACCATCCTGGGCAGCCTCTTTAAGACCATAGATCACGGCCAGGATGGCCACCAGCGACATCCCGGCGCTGCGCAAGTCTAAACGCCGCGCCTCGGGATTGCGGAATTCAGGGAGCACGCGAGGGCTCAGCATAAGGAGCAGCGCCATCACAGGCAATGCCAACAGGAACACCGAACCCCACCAGAAGTATTCCAGCAGCACCCCGCCTAACACCGGGCCAATCGCGCTACCGGCCGAGTAGCTGGATATCCACACGCCGATGGCAACCGAACGCTGCCTGGGATCGCGGAACATGTTGAAGATCAGAGAGAGGGTTGATGGTGCCAGGGTCGCCCCGGCGAACCCCATCAGCGCGCGGCTCACGATAAGCATCCCGGCGCTGATTGAGAAGGCAGCCAGCACTGAGGCGAGGCCGAAGGCAGCAGCGCCGATTAAAAGGAGCCGGCGACGCCCGATCCGGTCGCCAAGAGTCCCCATAGTGATCAGCGACCCCGCAACGATGAAGCCATAAATGTCCACAATCCAGAGCAATTGCACGCCCGTGGGCTTGAGTGCCGCACTCAGACTCGGCACCGCCAGGTGCAGCACGGTCAGGTCCATGGCGTAAAGCACGCACGCCAGGGAGAGCACGGCGAGACCGATCCACTCCCGCCGTCCGGCCTGGGGTGGGGTGTCTATCTGTATAAGAAATCCGTTCTTCTCAAGGGTTGTCATGACGTCTCCTTACCATTGATATATTGACCACTCTCCGACGCAAAGTAGAAATACATCGCCTCCTCAGCCTGGTGGTCAAACCACAGGAACAGGATGACCTTTTGCATAGGTGTTCTCCTTGCCTCATGGTTGATAATTACCTAGGGCACTATTGTCCTTCGTCTGCACGCTGGTAACGAAGATAAACAACTCCCGAACCGAATGTGTGTGTTTCAACGAGTCGCAGGTTGATCCTCTTGTCCAACGCCGGGAAAAATGGCGTGCCGGCCCCCAGGATGACCGGATGGACGTAGAGCCGATATTCATCAATCAAGCCGAGCCGCATAAAGGTGGAGGCGATATTTGCACCGCCGAGACCCATGTCCTTGCCGGGTTGCGCTTTCAGCCTCGTGACTTCTTGGCCGATGTTGTCCCTGACCAGTCTGCTATTCCATTCAACCTTCTCAAGGGTCTTTGAAAACACAATCTTGGGCTTGTCCCTCCAGATGCGGGCAAACTCAACCTCGTACGCTGGAGCCGCTGGGTCCGTATCCGCCGTCGGCCAGAAGGATGCCATCACCTCGTAGAGGCGTCGTCCGTATAGGAAGGCGCCCATTTCACGCACCTGCGCGTTGACGAATGAGTGGATCTCCTCGTCTATGCTGTGCCAGTCAAGACTTCGGTTTGGTGTCTCAATGAAGCCGTCAAGCGACACTATCAGGGAGTAGATTACTTTTCTCATCTTCATCTAGCCCTTGGGCATTGGTGCGTCCAGGAACGCCGGGATCATGGATAGCAGCCAAGCGGCGCGATCCACAACCGTCACGTGGGAGGTACCGGGGAGGATGGCGAGTTGTGAAGAAGGGAGGCCGGGGGGCATATCGCCGAAGACACCGCCTCCTAGAAGCCGGAACATCTCCACCGCGTGCTCCGGGCGGACGAGATCGGAATCGCCGATGATGAGGAGAGTGGGAACCTTGATCGCCCGTATGGTCTCAGCAGGCAGGTCCTGGATTCCCCGATCCATCTGCGTCTTCTTGGCGAACAGGGTGGCGAAATGCTCCGGATGCGGGGCTATCCGCATGTATTCCTCGTGCCACGGAGACCCGTACATCATTTCGGGTTTCATCTCCCCAAATCCGTCCATAAGACCGGGGTGGATGCCGTCCAGGTTGTAGGAAACCGAGGCAAGCACGAGTTTGCGCACCAGGTCTGGGTGGCGGATGGCGACGTGCAAAGCGACGCTGGCGCCCATGCTGTAACCGAAAATGTCGGCGCGCTTGACCCCCAACTGCGGGAGCGCGGCAGCGACATCGTCCGCCATCCCTTCCAGGGTCAGGGGGCGGTCAATGTCGGCGGTACGCCCGTGGGCTTGCAGTTCAAAAGCGATGACTTGCCGGGTCTGGGCAAGATCCGGTAAGAGTTTGCCGAACGAGGTGCCGATGGCCGAGAACGCGCCGTGGAGGAGCACCAGCGGCCTGCCGGTACCGTGGATCTCGTAATACATTTTGAGGCCGTTCACGGAAACGTAGTTACCATTAGTCATGCTATTTGTCATGATGATTTCTACCTTTAGACCTGGTAGATCTGGATGAGGTTGCCGCAGGTATCGTCAAACACGGCCTGGGTCACCAGCCCCATTTGTGTGGGCTCCTGTGTGAACCTCACACCCAGCCTTTTCATTTTTTGATACTCTTCCTGAATATCATCCACTTGAAACGCTGTTAAAGGTATCCCTTGCTCAAAGATAGCCTTCTTATACGTCTTGGCAGCGGGGTTGGCGTCTGGCTCAAGAACCAACTCAGTACTATCCGGCTCGTCGCGTGAGACCACCGTTAGCCATCGGAATTCCCCAACCGGTATCTCGGTTTTCTTCACAAAGCCCAACACCTCGGTATAGAACTTCAAGGCCTTGTCCTGATCGTCCACCAATACGCTGCTTAGTTTGATTTTCATAACGTGTGCTCCTCTGTGTAGTTCAGAACAGACATTCTGATTATAGCACAATAGTTCTGATTCGTCAAGCAAGAATCAGAAAAATACCCACCCCATTCGGTTGAAACTGTCAGTGGGATGGAATCCTGGTAATGTGTTTAGGGGAAGTCGTTGAAAGTTTTGCGTCCTCGCGGGGGATAGTGTAGAATACTCCCAATGAGCGCGTCGTTTAGCCCCGCGCGGCAAAGGGAGGATTATGGCCGACACATCGCGCACCACTCTTGCTCAACTGAGCATCGTGGGAGCCGCCCCGCGGGACCGGGCGGCCAACGTGCGCGCCATAGAGCCCCTGCCCGGCAGTCGTGAGGCGCAAACCAAAGGCAATCTTTACCTCCTCATCCAGTTGACCGGCGACGCATCGGCGCGAGCACGCCTGTATCGCCAGATTCTGGCATTGGCGCAGAACACCTTTTACGCGGCCACAGGGAGCATCACCTCCAGCCTGGCCCAGGCCATTTATGCGGCCCATCAGGTATTGCAAGAACACAACGCAGGCGGTGTTGCCACGCCGGTCACAGGCGGCATGAGCGCGGTGGCACTCAAAGGTGACGACATCTACATCGCCCAGGGTGGCCCGGCCCTCACCCTCGTCACGCATCCCCGCACCGTAGAACAATTTCCAGCCTTGCTGGATAGCCGCACGTTGCCTCTTGGTGGCCCGGAGCGACCGGAAGTGGAATGGTTCCACACGCGGGCCGAGACTAACACCGCTATCGTTCTTTTGGAAAGTATCTGGGTAGAGCGAGTCCCACCGGAGAAACTGGCGGCTGCTGCCGCCGCTGCCGACGTAGCGACGGTCCTGGCGGCCTCTGCCGGGCCGTCGGCAGGCGCGGAGCTCTCGGCCCTGGTGGTGACAGTGCCTCAAGCGGGGAGACCTGTGGCTTCGGCAGAGGCAGGGGGAGGTCTGCCCGCCCAGGCTCCCCCAGGCGCGCCTGGGAGACCCGCCCCCACAAAACCCGTTCTGGAAGAAACAGAGCGACAGCCTGAGACGGCCCCCAAGCCCACAAGCGAAGTGGCACAGACGCTGCGCCACGGCCTCGCGGGAGCGGCGGGTCGCCTGGCTGCCGGCGCGCGGGCAGTGGGAGAGAAGGCTCGCCCAGCAGCAACCGAACCGCAGCCAACACCGAAGGCAGAGGCTAAAAAAGGGGCCAAGAAGGAAAAACCAAAGGGGCGAACGCGCGTCGCCTTCTATCTGGCTTTCCTCATTCCTCTCGTCGCCGCGCTCCTGGTGGTAGCCATCTGGTGGCAGAGAGGAGAGGCGCGAGAGGCACGCTACGAGCAATTGGTACAGGGCGCCCGCGACGGCCAGCGCGCCGCGCTCACTATCCCCGACGAGCGGCTGCGACGCACGCAATTGCAGGACGCCTACGACAAGGTCAACGAGGCATTGACCCTGAAGTCTGATTCCGCTGGCGCGCGAGACCTCGCCAAGACCATCGCCTCCGACCTGGATCGGGTCAACCACGTCACGCCCCTTTATCTCCTGACGACGTTGCGAGAGTTCCGCGCGCCCAACCGCGACATGAGCCGCCTCATCGTGGTCAACGGTGTGGACGTCTATGCGCTGGATCGCGGCAACGACGTGTTGGAGCACATGCGGCTGAACGAACTGAAGGACGCGGTCACAGCAGACGAGGCCCCCTTGGCCCGCAAAGGCCAGCAACTCGCCAACCTGGTCGTGGGCGATCTAGTGGACATGGTCTGGGTTCCCGCGGGCGGCAACCGGCGCAACGCCACCCTCCTCATCCTTGACAGTACGGGCACGTTGCTCCAGCTAGACCCCACCTGGGGTTTGCAGACGCTCCCCATCAGCCAGCGGGAAACGTGGCGGTATCCACAACTCGTCGGAAGTTTCAACGGCAACTTCTATCTGTTGGACCCCCAACTCAACCAGATTCTCCGCTACCGCCCTACGGCAGAAGGCTTTACCGGCGACCCAGAGCCCTATTTCGTGCCGGGAACGGTGGTGGACATGGGCGGCGCGGTGGATTTGGCGATTGACGGCAACATCTGGATACTCTACGCCAACGGCATCGTGCAGAAGTTCTTTGACGGTCGCCAGGTTCCTTTTGAATTACTGGGCTACGACGAACCGCTGCGTGCGCCTACGGCCCTCTTCGCCGGCCAGGATGGGACGACTGCCACCCACCATCTCTACGTGGCCGACGCCGGGCATGGACGCATCACGGAGTTTGACAAAGAGGGCAAATTCGTCCGCCAGTTCCGTCTGGCCGAAGGCCAGGCCCTCCGGAGCGTGCGCTCCTTCTTCGTGGACGAAGTGAACGGCTTTCTCTACTTCTTGACCAACGACGCCCTCTACAAGACCGATTTGCCGTTATTGAAGGAGTAGCCCCAACCGCGCCATCGTAGAGGCTGTCTGAAGGCTACCGCCTCCCCCATCCCCGCCAGGCCCAGACGATGAGCCCTATCGCTACCGGCAGGCCGAAGACGATGGGAATACCGATAGCGACCAGCCCATCCCAGCCGATGCTTGGGCCCCACCAGATCCAGCCAAAAGTGTAATACGCGGGCGACAATTCTCCTGTCAGACTGAAAACCAGCGCGCCCGCGACGAGCACCGGATGGGGAACCAGCGCGGCCAGCGGCAAGAGCCACAGAGGATACCAGTGACGGAAAGAAAGCCCACCGATCAGTAGGTACACCCAGAGCGCGGCCAGGCTGCTCATCGCAAACCCCGGTGCACCCCGCTCCGTGCGTGCCAGGATGACCAGGTAGATCGCTCCGAAGACGGTGAGGGCAACCTGCCCGATGACCTGAGCCGCGCGTTCTACGTTCCACCCCTGTTTCACCAGGGCTTGCACCGCCAGCGCCGCTGGCGAAAAGAGCACGCGTCCCGCCTCCTCAACGACCATGAGCCTGTCCAGCCCCGGCCACAGGGGGAGCCACAGAGCCGCGGTGAGTGCCCCGCTCAAGGCCGCGCCGCCCAGGAGCGCGCCCAGCCGCTCCCGCCAGGTGGGAAGCGCGCGCCAGATCGCGACCAGCGCCAGGAGCCCCAGGAGCAGAGGAATGAACTTGACCCAGGCCGCCAGCGTCAACGCCGCCAGGGCGAGCGCGCTGCGCAGAACCAGGGTCACCGGCTTCTGGCTGCCCACCAGAAGCCATACGGCCAGCAGAACCGGCAGGAGCATCACCACGTCGTTATGACCGTTGGCTGCTGTTTCCAATAGCACCAACGGGTTCCAGGCGAAAAGGAGCGTCCCGGCCAGACGCTGCTGCGGGCCGAGACGGGAGAGGACCGCCCAGATGAGGAGTGCGTCCACCGCGTAGGCCAGCACCACGACGCCCTTGAAGACGAGGATGTTGCGCAAGAAATCGTCACCGCCCAGGATCGCCGCTGCTCCCGCCAGCCACTCCCAGGCAGGGCCATAGGGCGAGGCGAGGGAAATCCAACCACCCGCGTAGGGGGCAGTGGGATCGCCGGGGAAGTCGGAGGGCGGGTGCAGAAAGGGGTTGGCATGGTGGATGCCCAGGACGCGCCCCCGTGCCACGTAGCCGAAGAGGTCAATGGCGGTGATGGGATAGACCAGCATCAGAGCCGCGCTGAAGAGGAGGCCGAAGCCGAGGACGACCGCCAGCCCGCGCCGCCCGATATCCAGCCCACGCAGGCCGAGCCAGGCAAAGAGGTAGCCCAGGAAGAGGACAAAGACCGCACCGAAGTAAATGGCTCCTGCTTCGGTGGAGTAGTCGGCCAGTTTGCCCACGTCCACAGGCGGGACGATGGCGTAGGTGCGTGGCAAATAGTAAGGATGGGTGAAGGCGAGAAGGTAGAGCGCCAGGCTGAGGACGCCAACGGCGGCCAGGAGGGCCAGAGATGCGTTCGCGCGTGCGGGCGTTTGCTGTTGCATGGTGGCGGACCGGGTTAGGCGGATACCCTATTCTAGCACGCAAGCGACTATCTGGCTACTGGAGAGACGGTCCGAGTGAAGCCACCGACAAAGATCGGCCTCAACCGTAGGGGCGCAATTGCATTGCGCCCCTACGAGACCATACACGAACGACGAGAAGACCAGGGCTTTAGGGATTCTGCCCCCACGGCGTGTAGTTGTCTGCGTCGCTGCGGATGCGGAACTCCGGCTCGCCCTGGAATATGTTGCCCACCGAACGAACTAACTGCCCATCGGCCCACAGTTCCACGCGGTACGGGTGGCCCTCTCCCTTATAGAGTTCGTCATCCACCGACAGGCCGCTCACCTTGAGGTAGCCGCTCTTGTCGATAGGGGCCCAACCGCCCCGGTTCACGTCCAGCCAGGAGCCATCCGGTTGCAACTGATAGACCTTGATCCAGGAGTTCTGGGGCCTGACCCAGGTGACCAGGTTGCCGGTCTTGGGCGGTTCCACGAGCGCTATGTTACCGGCTATCCGTAAGGTATTCGCGGACGGCTGCAAAGACATGGCGGTCGCGCAGGCCCACGGCGTGCGGCTATCTACCCCGGCACGGATGCGGAACTCCGGCTCACCCCGCGCCGTATTGCCGACGGAACTGTGCCGCGAGCCATCTATCCACAACTCCACCCAATACGGATGTCCCGTCGTGCCGTAGCGCCCCACGTCCACCAGGAGGCCATCAATCTTCAAGCGGCCCGTTGCATCCAGGGGGCCGTAGCCGTTGGGGTTAATGTCCTCCCAGGAACCATCGGCTTTCAGCCTGTACACCTTGAGCCACGAGTTTCGCGGATAGACGCAGGTGATCAGGTTGCCGACCCGCAGGGTGGACAATGCCTGCCACGTCAACTTCGCGCTGGCGAGGCCGCCGTTCTCGTAGTACTCCATGCGGATAACGTGGACGCCGGCAGTCAGATTCACCTCCACCGAGTTGGGCGTGGGCGACATATCCACCCAGCGGTCAATGACCAGGTTGCCGTCTATGTAGAGCCGCACACCGTCGTCGGTCTCCGTGGTGAAGCGGTACGGGCCTTGCTGGAAGTTCACGTTCCTTGTCCAGCGCACCGAGAAACGGTCGGCAGGAACATCTGTTGCCGGCGCGCCGTTGCCCCAGCCGAAGTTGATACTATCATCGGCGCGTACCAGGGTCGGTGGCCCGGAAACCCAGGGATTGCTGAAGTATTCGCCCTGCCATTTGTCCGCCGGTATAGGCGGGCCGCCAATGCGTGCCCACGACAGCCGAGCCACCGCCGCGCCAGTGTTTTCGTAGTACTCCAGGCGGAGAGAATGGTTCCCGGCGTTCAGGTCTATCTCAGCGGTATGGGTGATAGCCGCCTGGTCGCGCCACTGGTCTATGAGAAGCCGCTCGTTCAGATAGAGACGCACGCCGTCGTCGGTCTCCGTAGTGAACCGATAGCGACCCTGGGCAAAGTTCACCGTTCGCGTCCAGCGCACCGAGAAGCGGTCGGCAGAGATGCCGGTGGATGGCGAATCGTTGCCCCAGTCAAAATTGATCGCGTTGTCCGCGCGCACCACGGCTGCCGAGCCTGAAAGAAATGGGTTGCCAAAGTATTCGCCCCGCCAATTGTCCGTCGGCGCGGGCGGGCCATCCAGGCGCGCCCAGGAGAGCCGGGCCACCGCGGTGCCGGTGTTGTCGTAATATTCCATGCGCAGAGAGTGGTCGCCTGTGCTCAAGTTCACTTCCGCGGTGTGTACCGTCCACGACTGGTCGCGCCACTGGTCAATGAGCAGGCTGCCGTCCACGTAGAACCGCACCCCATCGTCGGTCTCCGTGGTGAAGGCATAGCGACCACCCTCAA
>JADYZS010000157.1 GCA_020853075.1 Anaerolineae bacterium
CCAGCCGGGACGAGGCCTCGTCAAGGATCACCAGGCCGGGATCATGCAGAAACACGCGGGGGAAGTCTAATACTTGCGCCGCGCCTGCCGACAGCCCGCCCCCGCCCGATTCCAGTTCCGTGTCCAGGCCTTTTGATAGGGAACAGTACCAGTCCCATAGCCCTAATTCCTGGAGTACTTGCAAGATCTGCTGGTCGGGGATGGCGCTGTCAAAGAAGGTTAGATTATCGCGCACGGTGGCATGGAAGAGTTGGATCTCTTGGGTGACCATGCCGATTCGCCGCCGCAGATCACCTAACGGCACATCGCGTATATCCCTTAGTTCAGTGTCTCTACCCAGGCGAATGATTCCTTGATCGGGATCGTGGAGGCGAAAGAGGAGACGGGCAAGGGTCGTCTTACCGCTGCCAGTGCGCCCTAATAAACCCAGCACCGTGCCCGGTTGGAGGCGAAAGGAGAGGTCGCGTAGCACCATCTCTTTGACTCCCTCTCCAGGCGAATCGGTACCGTAACCAAAAGAGACCCTCTGGAACTCCACCGCCAGCGGTTCGCTGGGCAGTAGGCTCCCATCGCTACTTGCCTGACTCTGGTCTTGGAGCTTACTGTTTGTATGGAGGAGTTCTTGCACGCGCGCGATACCGGCACCTGCCTGTTGTAGTTCTTGCACCTGCTGCGTGATGCGATTGATGGGCTCCACGATCATCGTACTGTACACATAGATAATGTACACCGTGCCGATGGTGACCGCTCCGGCCAGATACAAGTAGGCCCCAATGCCCAGGGCTATAGCCATGCCCAGAGCGAACAGAAACACGATGGCGTTAACTACCAGGATATTTCCGACCACCCCGGCCTTGCGCGACTTTTCCATGAGTACGCGCATCAGCACGTACAAGCCACGCATCACATAAGCCTTGGCTCCGTTGGCGCGGATGTCCTCGGTGCCCGCAAGCCTTTCCTCCAGGTAGCCAAAGAGGTCGGCGTTGGCCTGACGCTGTGCTTTCCAGTAGGGCACCGCGATATACGCCAGGCGTCCCAAGATGAACAGGGAGAGCAGGGCGAAGGCAGTGAGCAACAGGCCTACGCGCCAATCTTCCCGGAACAGGAGGGCCAGGATACCGAGAAGGAGAAGGAAGTTGCCTGCTATCTGGATCACGAACTGGGAGAAGAAGTTGGAGAGCGCGCTCACGTCACCATCAACGCGCTCTATCATCTCGCCAGGAGTGTGCGCGTTGTGGAACGACATATCCAGACCCAGGCAATGTCGCACCAGGTCACCGCGCAGGGCATGGGTGGCCGTCCAGCCTACGCTCTCGCTGGCGTAGGTAGCCGCGACAGAGACGGCCTGCTGCACCAGCGCCATAACCATAAACAGGAGTGCAAGCCTGAGCAACGTCGCGGTGGCTCCTCCCGATTGCGTTGCGTCAATGAAGGCGCGTATGATCTGAGGGGTAACCAGTTGCAGGCCGATGCTGCTGAAGAGAAGTACAGCGAGGAGTAAAGCCCGCTGCCACTGGGGCTTCAGGTAGGTAACCAGTAGATCCAGGTATTGTCGGCGAAGGGGTCCCATGGTGTGTTCTTGTAACGGCTAATACCGATTATGGCTGCGCGACGTACCGCCTGAGAGATTTGTTATTACCACCCTCCCTGCCATTGCAGAGAGACGCCATCGGCGGCCGTGCAGACGTAGATGGCGGGTTCCTTGCCGGTCTGCGCCCGGTAGCGGGCGGCAACGCTCTTCGTAAATTCATCCACCGCGTCGTTCGCCACCAGGCTGACGGTGCAGCCGCCGAAGCCCGCGCCCGTCAAGCGGCTGCCATAGCAGCCCTCCACCTGGGTAGCCGCGCCGACCATAATATCCAGTTCCGGGCCGCTCACCTCGTAGTCGTCGCGCAGGCTGCGGTGCGATTCGCACATCAAATGACCAAACCTCGCCAGGTCGCCCCGGCCCAGGGCCGCCACGCTCTCCTGCACGCGCGCGTTCTCGGAGATGACGTGGTGGGCACGCCGCCGCACAACTTCATCTAGTTCGCCTGCCCGCTGCTCAAATGTTTCCGGCGTGACGTCCCGCAGCGCGCGCACGCCCAATAGCCGCGCTGCTTCCTCGCATTGCGCCCGCCGCACCGCATAAGCGGACGCGGCCAACGAGCGGCTTACCCGCGTGTCGGCCACGACGATGCGCGCGCCGGCGGGCAGGGGAACCTGCTCATATTCCAGGCTGCGGCAGTCTAGCAAGAGAGCGTGGTCTCGCTTCCCCAGCCCCACGATGAACTGATCCATGATGCCGCAGGGCACACCCGCGAACTCGTTCTCGGCGCGCTGGCACAGGAGAGCCATGCGCACGCGATCCACCGTGAAGTTGCCCAACACAGAGAAGGTGTAGGCCGCGGCGATCTCTACCGCGGCGGATGAACTGAGCCCCGCGCCAACTGGCACGTTGCTGGTGAAGAGGGCATCCATCCCTTTCAGCCAGTAGCCCTCAGCCTGCAAGAAGTGGGCGACACCCCTCTGGTAGTTGCTCCAACGTTCGTCCTCGTCCTCTTCAACGTAGCCAAGATCAAACGACGTCTCCCGGCGCAGGTCTAACGCGTGGAGGACGACGCGACGGTCGGGGCGGGGGGCCGCGGCGAAGAGGACGCTGCGGTCAATCGCGATAGGGAGGACAAAGCCATCGTTGTAGTCGGTATGTTCGCCGATCAGGTTCACCCGCCCCGGCGCGCGTACGACGACGAGAGGTTCACGTCCGAAATGCTGCGCAAACCCTTCTTTCACCTGCTGAGAGCGACTCTGCTCCTGACTCATCTTATCTCCGTGGTTGGGGTTATGGCCGGTGCAAACCGGCCAGGAAACTGAGGAGCGCGCGGTTGACGGCGCGCGCGTTCTCCAGGGTGGAGATGTGGCCTGCGTGGGGGACCTTCACCAGCCGCGCGCCGGGAATCGCCGCGGCCATCTGCTCCGCTTCAGCAGGCGGCGTGATGATGTCATCCTCGCCGACGAGGATGAGCACTGGCACATCAATGCCGGCCAGGAGGGGCGAGGAATCGGGGCGCAGTGCCATGCCCCGCTGCGCGCCAGCGATGCCCACCGGTTTTGTGCGCGCCATCATGCTTTGCACCCGCGCCACCAGGGCCTGACGCCTCTCGCGCGTGCGGGGACTGAGGAGGTTGGGAAGCATCTGTGCAGCGATCGCCGCCGAACCTTCTCTCTCTGCCAGGCGCGCTCCGGCCTCGCGCCGTTCGCGGCCTTCGGGCGTGTCCGCACCAGCGCGGGTATCGGCCAGGATCAGGGCTCGCACCCGCCCGGCATATTTGCGGTAGAAGGCGAAGGCGATATAACCACCCATGGAGAGCCCACCGAGGACAACGCGCCGCACCTGCAGATGATCCAACAGCGCGGCCAGGTCATCGGCGTAGAGGTCCATGGTATAGGGGCCGGGCGGCGCGTCGCTGCGTCCGTGGCCGCGCAGGTCCGGCAGGATAACCCGATATTGAGGAGCCAGGGCACGGACCTGGGGCGTCCAGATGGTGCAGTTCAGAGGGAAGCCGTGCACCAGGAGCACCGCGTCTCTCTGGCCTTTGTCCTCATAGTATAGATTAATATCGTTGACGTAGCCTCTCATCGGCCCGTCTCCCATTGTGAATCGGTATCCGGTCAATCTCTGTCCCCTTGCCGAGCCGGACGTCTTGTGCTATGCTACTAAGCAGAAACACAAAATTGCTTTGTGGAGTATATACTATGCCAAGATCGGTGAAAGTCAAGGTGAGCAGCCGCTACCAGGTAGCCGTGCCGCGCGTTGCCCGCGAACGCTTGAACATCCGAAAGGGTGACCGCCTCCTGGTGGATATCCAGGATGGCTTGCTGATTCTCCTGCCTCAACCCCAGAATTATGCCGAACGTCTGGCCGGCCTGCATCGGGACGTCTGGGAAGGTCTGGATACAACAGCCTATCTCCGAGAGGAGCGAGACGCGTGGGACGCCTCAGCGAACGGCTAACAGGTCACGCCTTCCTCGGACTGGATACATCCGTTTTCATTTACCACCTGGAAGCGCACCCTCGCTATCTGCCATTAACCCAGGAATTGCTGACCGGCATCCAATCTGGTCAGTGGGCTGCCGTTACTTCCACGGTCACGATCATGGAACTGACGGTTCAACCTTGGCAAATAGGTCGTCCTGCTGTGGCCCGCGAGTACGAAGCGTTGTTGGTTCATTTTCCCAACCTGACCCTGGCCGATGTCACCCGTGACATAGCCAGAAAGGCGGCACAGTTGCGAGCCCAATACCGTCTGCGGCCTGCCGATGCGTTGCAGGTTGCCACAGCCCTGGTTCACGGTGCAACGGCGTTTGTGACCAACGACCGGCCATCGGCTCATGTGACTTCTCTACCGGACGTTATTGTTTTGGACTACTTTTCTTAGCCCGTATCATGAGAGCAGCCAGCCGTTGCAGCAGTGGGCCGAATGTGCCGGTAACGAGAAGATTGCTTACCTCAGGAATCCGCCACGTCGCCGGGGTGTCGGCGCGCGTCCTTGCCCCGTACCCTTGAAACCACGAAGCGGAACAAGTCTTCGCGATATTCTCGCCAGAAGTGGATCAGGCTGGGAAGCGCGGAGACGAAAATCACCACGGCGACAATAACCAGGAAGTAGCGATCAATGTCAGGAATAGTCTGGCCCAGGAAGTAACCGGCCAGGGTGACGCCCACAGACCACAGCAGCCCACCGAAGATATTGAAGAAGACGAAGCGGGAGTAGTGCATCTCCGCCGCGCCGGCTACAATGGGTGCAAAGGTGCGGATGAAAGGCATGAAGCGGGCCAACACGATGGTTTTGCCACCGTGCTTTTCGTAGAAGGCTTTGGCGGCCAGCAGGTTCTTGCGGCGAAAGAGGAGGGAGTTCTCACGGTTGAAGATGGCCGGCCCGACCTTCCTACCGAACCAGTAGCCTACGTTATCGCCCAGGATGGCAGCCGGGGGGAGGATTAACATAAGAATCATGATGTTGAGATCACCACGCGAGGCGAGAAGCCCCGCCGTCAGGAGGAGGCTATCGCCCGGCAGGAAGAAGCCAAAGAAGAGCCCCGATTCGGCAAAGATGATCGCGACCAGGCCAATGTATCCCACCGTCTCAATCAACCTGACCAGATCAAATTCCATGATACTCCTTCTTCATCAAACGTGAGAGCGATTATATCATCCGGCAAAGGCTTTGGCAAATGCTTTGGACGGTGTGGAAGGGGGACTACGGCACGAAGGACGGCTTTGGTAGATAATAGAGGCATATAGAGGTGTTCAATTGCGAATTGCCTTATTCGTTGGGGAATCTGGATATGACAAGGGAGAATCCCTGGCAAGGTCTTACCCTCCCTTATCCCGTATGGCGAGTCCCCTCAGCCGGGGATAATATACGCCCACGGGACTTACCCCTCTCCCGCACGCGGGGAGGGGGTGAAGCGTTGCTGGGGGTGTTTGACACCCCTGCTTGCCTGTGATACACTCTAAAAGTAGAAGTTCGTGGCCCGCAGGGCAGGTGAAGTAGGAGGAATTGTGAGAAATATCTCACCAAGACCGTTACGGAATGGCTTATTGTATTTATTGCTCTTGGTTGTCCTGGGAGCGTTCCTGTTTTCTTCATTTGCTCGTTCGCGAGAGGAGATCCCATCCGTGCCGATCGGGGCGCTGGCTCAGGATGCCAAACAAGGTTACGTAAAGCGCATCGTCGTGCGCGGCGACGACCTAGCCATTGAGTATGCCCCCGGCTACCAGATGCCTCGCGCCACCTCACGCAAGGAGACCGGCATTGACCTCGTCTCCACGCTGACGGCCTTGGGTGTGACCTCAAGCCAGTTGAAGAACATCTCTATTGAATACGCTGCGCCTAGCCGTTGGGAGAACTGGGGCGCGGTCTTGGGCACGTTGTTGCCCCTTCTCCTCGTAGGTGGGTTCTTCTTCTTCCTGTTGCGCCAGGCGCAAGGCGCGGGCAACCAGGCATTCGCCTTTGGCAAGAGCCGGGCGCGGATGTTCACCAGCGAGAAACCGACGGTCACCTTTGCCGACGTGGCCGGAGCCGAGGAAGCCAAACAGGAACTGCGGGAAGTCGTGGAGTTCCTCAAAGAACCCCAGAAGTTCGCCGCCCTCGGTGCCCGCATCCCCAAGGGCATCC
>JADYZS010000158.1 GCA_020853075.1 Anaerolineae bacterium
GTCCCCGGCGACGCAGGACGTCGGCCAGATAAGGTGAAAGGCCGTTCTCGGCCAGCGTGAGGGCTTGCTGTTCCAACGCGGGGGCCGCGGCGACGGCTTCTAAACAGCCGCGCCCGCCGCAGGTGCACAACACATCTTCCGGCCCGACTACGATGTGTCCCAGTTCGCCCAGGTAACCGTAACTGATGCGCAAGACCTTCCCATCTATCACCGCCCCGACGCCGATGCCAGTGCCCAGAACCGCGCAGAGGAAGCGGCGCGAGCCTCTGCCGGAGCCAAAGAGCGCCTCGCCCACCGTCGCCATCTGGCAATCCTGATCCAGGAATACGCTCAGGCCCCAGGCCGCGGAGAAAGTTGAGCGGAGAGGGAGGCCGTGGAGGGCGGGGACGTTGTTTGTGAACAGGGCCGTCTCGCCCGTCTCATCTCTCGTGCCGGGCAGCCCCAGCCCCACCCCTAATACCTGGTAGTCGCGCGCCCGCGCTTCGGCCAACATCTTGTCGCCGGCCGCGCGCAGCGTCTGCATCATCGCTTCCGGGTCGCGGGCCGGCGTCGGCACCGAGGAGTGCGCCAACACGGTCCCGTCCTCTGCCACCAGCCCCGATTTAATGTTCGTGCCACCGACGTCTATGCCCATCGCCACGCGCCGCGTCAAGGGTTCCTCCCTTCACTCTGTACGTCCTCATCTACTATCTGCGCGAGTGTAGCACAGGCGCAAGGGAGCGTCAACTTTTATCAAGGCGCAAGGTATGATATACTTGGCCTTGACGCTGGCTTGAGAAACCCGCGAAAGAGGGACATCGTGGTAGATCCCCTGCCGTGGGATGATCTGATCACCATCCCTGGGGGGCCGTTCATCATGGGGAACGACAACGGGGCTGAGGTTGAGCGACCTCAGCACGTCGTCACGCTTCCCACTTTCCGTATCGGATGCTACCCCCTAACCAACCGGCAATACCTGCGCTTCCTGCGCGAGGGTGGCTACACCGAACCGCGCTGGTGGCTGCCCGACGGTTGGGCCTGGGTAAAGCAGATGAAAGTGGACGCGCCTGCCCTCTGGAGACATCCCCTCTATGCCAGGCCGGAGCAGCCGGTAGTCGGCATATCCTGGTATGAGGCGGCGGCCTATGCTCGTTGGTGGAGCGAGCACACAGGTCGCCGTTTTCGCTTGCCCACGGAAGCCCAATGGGAACGCGCCGCGCGCGGGAACGAAGGGCGCGCCTGGCCGTGGGGCAATCGCTTTGAGACGAGTCGCTGCAACACAGCGGAAGCTAAACACGGCCAGCCGACGGCGGCCAACGCCTTTGCAAATGGAAAGACACCCGAAGGTGTCTATGACCTGGCGGGCAACGTCTGGGAATGGTGCCGTACCCGCTGGGGCCGCACCTTGCAGACGCTTGAACATCCCTATCCCTATGACCCCGCCGATGGGCGAGACGACGAAGAAGAACGCTACGCGCGCATCATTCGCGGCGGTTCCTGGTTTGACATCTGGCCCCAGGCCAGCCCCAGCAACCGGCGGCGTTACCTCGCGGACGCTCGCAGCAACAACATTGGCTTCCGCCTGGTTGAGGAGAGAGGGTAACCTCGCACAAAGAGGAAAGCCATGCCTTCAGAACAAGAACGGATAGGTCTTGTGGAATTGGAGATTCAGCAGCGCCGGGAGGAAGGGTATGACGTAGAGGCCGTCGCGACCCTCTTCGCGCAAATGCGAAGCACGGGCGGGCTGACCCACGCTCGCTTTGAGGCGATGGAGGCCGCCCTCGCAGAGTTGCCGCCGCCCACGAGCTTCCCCTACGTGGAGCCCTCAGATTTGGAAGGGATTCGCGCGGTTCGCCCTGTTGCCATCCACGAGTGGCCGGTAGATGCAGACACCGAACGCCTCTACGACCGTATCTATGGCGCGTGGCTCGCGCGCTGCGCGGGCTGCACCCTGGGCAAGCCAGTGGAAGGCTGGCACCGGGAGAAGATCGCGCGCTACCTGAAAATGCTGGACGACGCGCCCTTGACAGATTATTTCCGCGCTCTGGATAATCCGCCGAAGGAGTTCCGCTTTCACCGGGCCAGCGGGGAGTGCTTGCGGGGCCGTATCCGCGCCATGGCCCGCGACGACGACATTGACTATACCATTCTGGGCCTTCACCTGTTGGAAAGCAAGGGGCGCGACTTCCGCACGGAAGACGTGGCCGACGCCTGGCTCACGCTTTTGCCCTACCAGATGGTCTATACCGCCGAGCGGGCAGCATACCGCAGTCTGGTGGAAGGACGCGTCGCGCCGGAGACCGCCACCTACCGCAATCCCTGCCGCGAGTGGATCGGCGCGCAGATACGGGCCGATGCCTGGGGTTATGCCAATCCCGGCAATCCGGAGCGCGCGGCGGAGTACGCCTGGCGCGACGCGCGCCTCTCCCACGTGAAGAACGGCATCTACGGCGAGATGTGGGTCGCGGCCATGCTGGCGGCAGCCCTGGCAGGCGACAAATTGGCGATCGGGAACAAAGGAGCGGCGCGAGAGAGAATAGAGAACGTCATCGGCGCGGGCCTGGGCGAGATACCGGCACAGAGTCGCCTGGCCGAAGCGATCCGGGAGACCTTGACCGTAGCACGAGAGGAAGCGTCGTGGGAAGACGCATGGGATCGGCTGATGGCGAAGTACAGCCACTACCACTGGATTCACACCATCAATAACGCCATCTGTGTCGCGCTGGGGCTTCTCTATGGGCAGGGTGACCTGGGGCAGACGATTTGCGTCGCTGTCGCCTGCGGCTTTGATACCGACTGCAACGGCGCGACGGCAGGTTCGGTGCTGGGGGCGATGTTGGGGGCAAAGGCACTGCCGGAGAAATGGGTGAGCCCCCTGAACGACCTGGCCCACAGCGGCGTCTTCGGGTTTGACAACTCCATCATTTCCGACCTGGCGCGGCGGACGACGAGTATCGCGCTGGCGGCGTGAGGACACAAGGAGCGATGCTCGCATGTCAACTCGCCTTCGTGTAGGGGTCATCGGCTGCGGTGTGGGGCGCAACCATCTCAGATCGTACAGTGCCTTGGCTGATGAGGTGGAAATTGTGGCTCTGGCCGGGCTGGATACCGACCGCTGCCAGCGCCACGTCACAGAGTTTCATATCCCTCGGCTATACGGCGACTACCGGGAACTCCTGGCGCAGCCTGACATTGAGGCGGTGAGCGTCTGCACGCCCAACAACCTGCATGCGCCGGTCACCATCGCCGCGCTGGAGGCAGGCAAGCACGTCCTGGTGGAAAAGCCTCTGGCAACGACGGTAGCCGAGGGCGAGGCGATGGCGCGCGCGGCGGAGAAAGCCGGGCGCGTTCTCATGGTCGTCTTCAACTACCGCTTCCGGGGCGATGCCCAGACACTGAAACGCCACGTTGAAGGAGGAGGGCTGGGCAACGTCTATTATGCTCAAGCAGGCTGGCTGCGGCGACACGGCATCCCCGGCATCGGCTCCTGGTTCACACAGAAAGCGCAATCGGGCGGCGGGCCGCTCATAGACCTGGGCATCCATGTGCTTGACCTGGCAACCTGGCTCCTGGGGCAACCGCGAGTGGCGGCGGTCAGCGCGGCTACCTACGCCGCGCTCGGTCCCCGTGACCGGGGCGTATGGCCCGGCGGCTTTTTCAAAGGGGGCACGGGCGGGTTTGACGTAGAGGATCTGGCTTCTGCCTTCATACGTCTGGAGACGGGCGCGACGCTGACCCTGGCGGTGAGTTGGGCCGGCTACACCGGCTGGGGCGACGACTACTTCGTTCATTTGTGGGGTAAAGAGGGCGGCGCAGAACTGACCGTGCGCAACTACACGGAGGCGGATACCCTGCGTTTCTTTGCCGACGTTGCGGGCGTGCGTACCGAGATGCGTCCCACCTGTCCGGCACAGCAGGGGCACGCGCGGGTAGTAAGCGAGTTCGTGCGCGCGATCAAGTTGGGGCACGCGCTCTCGCCGACGGTAGAGGAAGGATTGTACGTGCTCAGGTTGGTGGAGGCGATCTATCGCTCGGCGACGGAAGGGCGAGAGGTGAGGCTCTGAGGATCTAAAGAAGAAATCCGAATAGTCTAGGATGGTGGCCGGTGGGATGGTTGTTGCCGTGGGGGGAGACGGTAACGGTGTAGTCGCCGCGACGGCAGCCGCCTGCGATGGCGCGGCTCTTACCGCCGCGCCATCGCAGACGATAAGGGCCAGCCCAAATGCGAGACAGACGGTTAGGAGCCAAGTGCGTCGGAGTAGTTGGCAGGTGACGCATGGACTCTACGGGTTCCCCTTGGGCAGGAGTTCGTCAAACACCTGCCTCCATGTCTCATAGGGCGGCGAACCCTGGAGGAGCTGGTTGTTGATGACGAAGCTCGGCGAGCCGTTGATGCCTGCCCGTATCACGACGTTGTGATCCTGCTGCACCTTTTGCGCCTGCTCACCGCTGTCCAGACAGGCGTCAAACTTGATCCCATCAAGACCCAATGAGCGCGCGTAGGTCTTGAAGTTGGAGGAAGGATCGGTCGTAGGCCACCACTCGTCCGCCTTCTCAAAGAGCAGGTGTGCCATCTCCCAGAACTTACCCTGCGCATTCGCACATTCTACTGCCTCGCCGGCCTTCTGCGAGTGACGATGGCCGAGGAAGTGGAAGAAGATCACCCGCACCTTGCCCGTGGCGACATAGTCTTTATCTATCTCCTCTTCCTGACCCAGCGCGTGATCCTTGCAGTACGGGCACTGGAAGTCCGATATTTCAATCATCACGATAGGCGCATCGGGAGAGCCCTTGTA
>JADYZS010000159.1 GCA_020853075.1 Anaerolineae bacterium
CCTAATGACAGGGCTGCGATCCTGTTTTGTCTGCATAGCGGCCGATCTTTAAGCGAGGCTCTCCTTACGACCAGCGGCATTCTATCACGGATGCAAAGGTTCGTCAAGAACAGTTCTGGGTAACAGCGACGCTCGGGCCGATATTTGTGTCCAGCGTCTCTCTCTGCTACAATTCCCTCTTGAAAGTTACGATGCTCCAGAAGCGAGCCCAGGCGTGAGATTCAACGATGAGAACAGGGAGAGCGTATCTCCCGAAATCGTGGCGTGCATCCAACGCGCTCTGGCAGAAGACGTCGGCACGGGAGATGCCACAACGAACAGCATCGTGCCGCCAGAGGCGACGATGAGCGGCCACATCATCGCCAAGGAGGCCGGTGTGGTGGCCGGGCTGGACGTGGCGCAGGCGGTCTTTCTGCTCTTAGACCAGCGCGTGCACTTTCTCCTCCGGGTTGCCGAGGGAGAGCGCGTCGCCGGCCGCCAGGAGTTAGCGCAAATATCGGGTCCTGCTCGCGCGCTGTTGACGGGCGAACGCACGGCCCTGAATTATCTGGGCCGCATGTCCGGCATCGCCACGCTGACGCGCCGGTTCGTGGAGGCCGTGGCTGGTACAGGGGCCGTCATCCTGGATACGCGCAAGACCGCCCCCGGCCTGCGCCTGGTGGACAAACTGGCGGTGCGGCGGGGAGGCGGCCAGAACCACCGCATCGGTCTCTACGATATGATCTTGATAAAGGATAACCACATTGATTTCGCCGGTTCGCTGGCCGAAGCCGTGCGCCGGGCGCGGGCTGCCCATAGCGGTCTGGAGATTGAGGTAGAGGCGCGCACGTTGGCGGACGTGCAGGTAGCGTTGGAGTTGGGAGTGCCGCGCATCTTGCTGGACAACATGACGCCGGATGCCATGCGCCAGGCGGTTGCCCTGAACGCCGGCCGCGCCCGTCTGGAGGCTTCGGGGAATGTGACCTTAGCCAACGTGCGCGAGATCGCCGAGACCGGCGTTGACTACATATCCACCGGGACCCTGACCCATTCGGCCAAAGTGTTAGACGTGAGCCTTGATTGGATAAATTAACCCATCGTGCCGGGATCTGGGAACCCGGCAGACTCAGTTTAGGAGGACTGTGATGGCTGTGGAACTATCGGTAGATGAGATGTATCGTAAGATGAAGGCGATGCTCAGCGGCATCGTGCCGGACTTTGAACTACGCTACAAGGCCGAACTGGCCTGCGAGATCAACCGGCTTAAGAAGGAGAGGAACGCGGTCATCCTTGGGCACAACTACATGGAGCCCGCGCTGTACCATTCCGTCCCCGACTTCACGGGCGACTCACTGGAACTCAGCCGCCGGGCAGCCAAGGCCGATGCCGACATCATCGTATTCTGTGGCGTGAAGTTCATGGCAGAGACGGCCAAGATCCTCAACCCGACTAAAACCGTGCTGTTGCCCTCGGAGAAGGCCGGTTGCTCCCTGGCTGCCAGCATCACGGCGGGAGACGTGCGAGAACTCAAACGCCGCTTCCCTGGCGTGCCGGTTGTCACCTACGTGAACACCTATGCAGATGTGAAAGCCGAGTCGGACGTCTGCTGCACGTCCAGCAACGCGGCGGCGGTGGTGGAGTCGTTGGGAACCGACACGGTGATCTTCCTCCCCGACGAGTACCTGGCCCGGAACCTGGCGCGGGAGACGGGGAAGCATATCATCTTTCCCACTCTTTCGGAGCCCGCGGCCCAGGAAACTGGCGGCGGCTTAGACTTCCAGATGGTCGGCTGGCGTGGCCGCTGCGAGGTGCACGAGAAGTTCACCGTCGGCGACATCCGGCGGGTGCGCGAGCAGTTTCCCGACGTGGTGATCCTGGCCCATCCCGAGTGCAGCCCAGAAGTAGTTGAGGCCGCCGATTTCTCAGGAAGCACCTCGGCCATGATCAGATACGTGGAGAAGACGACGGTACCGCGCTATCTCCTCCTCACCGAGTGCGCGATGGGGGACAACATCGCCGCCGCCAACCCCGATAAGGACATGCTCCGCCTGTGCATGGTGCGTTGCCCCCACATGAACCAGATCACCCTGGAAGACACCCTGGCCTCTTTGCAGCGCACGCAATATGTGATAGAGGTGCCGGAAGAGATCCGGGTTAGGGCGCTGCGCGCGGTGGAGCGCATGATCGCCATAGGCTGAAAGAGGAAAGAACACTTGGTTCAGACCGACATCCTCATCATTGGCTCCGGCATTGCCGGAGCCACCACAGCGCTGCAACTGGCGCGCAACCCCAAACGGCAGATCATCGTCATCACCCGCTCGGCGGATGCCCACGAGTCCAACACGCGCTATGCCCAGGGCGGCATCATCGGGCGCGGGCCGGATGACGACGCCGCTCTGCTAGAGGCCGACATCCTGGCGGCCGGCGCGGGTGCCAGCCTCCCCGCTGCCGCGCACATCCTGGCTACGGAAGGGCCCGGTCTCATAGAGGAGATCCTGATAAAGACCGCAGGCATTCAGTTTGATCAGGATGCAGAGGGCCACCTGGTTTATGGCCGCGAGGCGGCTCATTCGCGTTGGCGCATCTTGCACGTGGCCGATGGCACAGGCCATGCGATCAGCGAGGGATTGATCGCGGCACTGAGCCGCTGTCCGAATGTGACCATCGTCACCGATGCGACGGCGGTGGACCTGATCACGTTTCCGCACCATTCGCGCGATCCGCTGGATGTCTATCGGGGTATCGGCTGCCACGGTGCCTATATATTTGACCGGCAGGAAAAGACCGTTCATCGCTACTTAGCAGCCGCCACCGTGCTGGCTACGGGCGGGTTGGGGCGGATTTACCGGAACACGACCAATCCACCGGGCGCGCGCGGCGATGGGCTGGCGATGGCCCATCGCGCCGGGGCCCGCATCATCAACGCCGAATACGTGCAATTTCATCCCACCGCGCTGGCTGCGCCCGGAGCGGAGGGCTTTCTCATCAGCGAGGCCGTGCGTGGCGAAGGCGGCATCCTCCTTTCGCCCGATGGCCGCGCCTTCATGGCCGATTATTCGCCCGAATGGAAGGACCTGGCCCCGCGCGATGTCGTGGCGCGCGCCATCCACCACGAGATGGAGAAGCACGGCTATTCCCACGTGCTTCTTGATATCGCCTCGCGTATGTCGCCCGACGCCATTCGCGCCCGGTTCCCCAATATCTATACCACTTGTTTGCAGGCCGGTACCGACATCACGCGCGAACCGATCCCGGTGGTA
>JADYZS010000160.1 GCA_020853075.1 Anaerolineae bacterium
AGGCAGGAGCCCAGGTTGGCACCACGGGCGCGATGGAGGCTGAAAAACTGGGCGCCACCGTGAAGACTTACGATGACATCGGCTCTGCCTACCTGGACCTGGTCAACGGCCAGGTGGATGCCGTCGTAGCAGACAACCCGCTGGCTATCGGCTACGTGCGCAAGTACGAGGGCAAACTCAAAGCGGCGGGCCAGCCCTTCACCGCCGAGGAGTACGGCATCGCCGTCAAGAAGGGGAACACGACCCTCCTGAACGCCATCAACAAGGGCCTCAAGGCCGTGCAGGATAAGGGCCTGGACAAAGAATACGAGACCAAGTGGATGGCCTGGTTCGCCACGCAGTAAGAGCGGATGGGTGATTTTCCCTCCCCGAGTGGGGATGATGGAGAGGCCCCCACCCCAGCCCTTGTACTTCACCCAGTCATAGACTGGGCATTGCGGGCTTCCCACCGCCCCCCGTTTCACGGGGGAGGGTGGCCCGATAGGGCCGGGTGGGGGCGTTTTTCTCCGCACCCTTGAGGATGATCCACCCCTACCATTTTCCCTATGGCGCGGGAGGTGAACCGCATTGCCAGATTATGAGGCTCCCCAGACGATCCCCAAGCCGACGACCGAGCCTGGGCGCATCGCTCGCTTTGACCCCTGGTGGCTTCTGGTATTCGGCGTCGTTGGTCTGCTGGCGATCCTCATCGCAGGCAAGCCCGACCCCTTCCGCCGCATCGCCGTCTTTGTGACCGATGGCATCTGGGTCACGATTCGCATTACCATCGTTTCCTTTGTCCTAATCTTGATTGCCGGACTCATCGGCGGCCTGGGGCGCATCGCCAAGAACCCTCTTATCCACGGTGCGGCTTCCCTCTACGTGGAGATCGTCCGTGGCGTGCCGCTGCTGGTGCAGCTCATATTCATTTACTACGCGGCTCCGCAGTTGCTGACGGCCATCGGCGAAGGAATCGCCAGCGCTATTCCGGCCCTGGCTGGGCCCGCCGGACTCCTCATCGGCATCCAACTAGATCCCTTCGTGGCCGCAGTCTTCGGTTTCACCATCTGCTACGGGGCCTACATGTCGGAGATCTATCGCGCCGGCATCCAGTCTATCCCCAAAGGCCAGATGGAGGCTGCTCGCTCTCTCGGCATGAGTTATACCCAGTCCATGCGCTACGTTATTTTGCCCCAAGCAGTGAGGGTGATCTTGCCGCCGGTGGGCAACGAGTTCGTTGCTCTTTTGAAGGATTCGTCCTTAGTATCGGCGGTGGCAGTGGCCGACCTCACCCGGCGCGGGCGCGAGTTCATGTCCACTACTCTCCTTAGCCTGGAGACGTGGACCCTCGTCGCCCTGATCTACCTGGTGATGACCCTCTTCTCGTCCAGGGTCGTGTCGTACATTGAGAGGAAGATGTCCGTTGGAAAATGACATCATCATTATAGAAGATGCACATAAGAGTTTTGGCCGGGTCAAGGCGCTGACAGGTGTTAGCCTGCGGGTGGGCCGGGGCGAGGTCGTGGTCATCGTGGGGCCGAGCGGCTCCGGCAAGTCCACGCTCCTCCGCTCCATCAACCACCTGGAGACGCTGGATCGCGGCCGCATCGTGGTGGACGGCATCCCGCTCACCCAGGCGGAGAACATCAACCGGGTGCGGGCCGAGGTGGGGATGGTCTTTCAGCAGTTCAACCTCTTTCCGCACCTGACCGTCGTGGGCAACATCCTCCTGGCCCAGCGCATCGTGCGCCGCCGCACCGCTGCCGAAGCGGAAAAGATCGCGCACGAACTGCTGGAGAAGGTGGGCATCCCGGAGAAGGCCGATTCTTACCCATCGCAACTTTCCGGCGGGCAGCAGCAGCGGGTCGCCATCGCCCGCGCCCTGGCGATGCAGCCGAAGGTCATGCTCTTTGACGAGCCGACCTCTGCCCTTGACCCGGAGATGATCAAAGAGGTGCTGGACGTCATGCTGGACCTGGCGAGGGACGGGATGACGATGGTCGTCGTCTCCCACGAGATGGGCTTCGCTCGCGCCGCCGCCCGCCGCATCGTCTTCATGGACGAGGGCCGCATCGTGGAAGTGGGCCCTCCGGAGAGTGTCTTTACCAACCCCAGGCACGAACGGACGAAACTCTTTTTGAGCAGGATATTGCGGTAGTGGCGGGTGTCTCTGTGGCATGGCAGGTCGGAGCCATGGTAAGCGCAAGGTTAATCTGTTATTGACAAGTGCCTTCATACAATGTACAATTGCTGTATGAAGTATGGAAGTATGACTTTAGGAGCGTTTCCTATGTCAGCACTAAGAGTATCTATGGTCCAAGAAAAAGGCCAGGTCACCATCCCTTTAGAGATTCGCAAGAAACTGGGGCTCAAAAAAGGGGATCGCGTGGCTTTTGTGGAAACTGAGAATGGGGTACTTATTAGCCCTCAAGAATTGGTCGCCATGAAAACCCTTGATAAACTTGGAGAGATGTTGACCGAGAAGGGAATCACCCTTGAGGAGTTGATAGAATCGGGGCGGGCACTGAGGGATGATCTCATCCAGAAACGCTATGGCTTACCACCAGAGCCGCCTAAATGATCCGGGCTTTCATCGACGCCAGCGTCCTTTTTGCAGCTTCCTACTCAAAAACCGGTGCTTCGCGAGAGATCATCCGCTACGCTCTTCAGGGTAAGGCAATCCTTATTATCAGCGAATTCGTTCTGGACGAGGCGGAGAGAAACCTGTCTCTCAAACACCCGGCGACCCTACCGGTCTTTCACTTCTTGACCCAGACCATCCCCTTTGAGATCATTGAGCCGACAGTCCAAGAGGTTCAAGATGCCAAATCCTACACGGCTCACAAAGATGCCCCGGTCGTTGCCGCGGCCAAAAAGGCCCGACCTGGCTTCTTGGTGAGTCTTGATCGCCGGCATCTTGTGGACCAACCTGAAGTGGCCCGGCGCTCAGGTCTGAAGATCGTCCTTCCTGAGGACCTTTTGGAAGAGTTACGCAGGGTTGTAAAAGAGTGACCTTCCCGTAAACCGTCATATCGGAGCCATGATAAACATGGTCAAAGTGGAGGCTATGTGAGATGCAGGTGTCTATTCCGTTGGTAGATGTGTCTGTGCAGACGATTTCTGATGAGAGTGTGGCAACCAAGCATCAAATGCTACGGGAACTCATCGCCGGAATGGGGCGGGTCATCGTCGCCTTCTCCGGCGGGATTGATAGCACGCTGGTCTTGAAGGTCGCTTACGACGCGTTGGGCGAGAACGCGCTGGGGGCAACAGCCGTCTCGCCCAGCCTGGCCCACGCCGAACGGGAGGAGACGGCCAACCTGGCCCGCTGGATCGGGGTGCGGCACCTCTTCGTGGAGACCCACGAACTGGATAACCCCAACTACGCGGCCAACCCCAGCAATCGCTGCTATTTCTGCAAGAGCGAGTTGTACGACGTCCTCGTGCCCATTGCTGCTCAGCGTGGCTACCGCTTTATCCTGGATGGGAACAATGCCGACGACGTGGGCGACTTCCGCCCGGGGCAGCAGGCGGCGCGCGAGCATGGCGTCCGTTCACCTCTCAAAGAGGCCGGTTTCACGAAGGCGGAGATCCGCACCCTGGCCCGTCAACTGGGCCTCCCCAATTGGGATAAGCCGGCCATGGCCTGCCTTTCCAGCCGCATCCCTTATGGGCAGGCGGTGACCGTTCCGGCCTTGCGCCAGATTGACGAGGCCGAGGCCTTCTTGCGGTCATTGGGCTTCCGGCAACTGCGCGTCCGCCACCACGACAACCTGGCGCGCCTTGAGGTGGAGCCGGAGATGC
>JADYZS010000161.1 GCA_020853075.1 Anaerolineae bacterium
CCTCGTCACTGCCCTTCACTTCTTCCTCTACATCGCCTCCCTCAGTTTCACTACTATCGCCCACTCGCTGGCTATCGTCTATACCTCGCCCATCTTTGTTACATTTCTCTCGGCCTGGCTCCTGCGCGAGCCCATCCCACGGCGCAAGTGGAGCGGCATCCTGATCGCCGTGGGAGGCGTCGCCATCCTGGCCGGCTTTGAACCGCGCCTCACCTCTCGTATGCTCCTGGGCGACCTGATGGCCCTGGGCTCCGCGGTGGCCTATGGCTTCTATTCGGTAGCGGGGCGCTCGCAGCGAGAGCGTTTTCCTCTCCTGACCTACGCGGGCGCGGTCTATGCCGCCGCTGCCCTATGGACGCTCCCCATCGCCGCGGCAAGGCTGACCCCCCCGGCCTACGGGTTGCGCCAGGTGCTCGCCATCCTGGGGCTTGGCATCGGGCCGCTGGCCCTGGGCCACACCCTCTACAATGCCGCGCTGCGCAAAGCCCATGCCACGTCGGTCAACCTCATCGCTACGCAAGAGGTGACGGGCGGTGTCCTTCTTGGTTTCCTGCTGCTGGGCGAGGTTCCTAGCCTTAATTCCCTGATTGGGGCGGCGATTACGCTGGTGGGGATTGTGTTGGTGGTAAAATGAGGTTGAGGAGTGGTTTGGATGAAACCTGTGGATTGCCCTTTTTATTATTCTGACTACTACCGGGGCCGTGAGTTAGAGGAATGTCGTCTCATCGGACGCAATCCGCAATCACGCCCGTGGCGGCGCGCCCTGTGCGATTCCTGCCCCGTGCCCGACATCATGCACCGCACCGATTGTACCGACCTTGCCGTAGAGGCGGAGGTAGGCCGTCGCCTCTTTATCATTGACCAGGTGCAGGTGACCTATGCCGTCTGCCTGAAGCACAAGACAGAATTGCAGGACCCCCTGCATTGCCCGGAGTGCGCGAAGGAGAGGGAACAGGCCCTCACCCCCCCCCTGCCCCCCCCTCTCCCAAATATGGCGGTGGGAAGCCCGCAAAGTCCCGCTCCGCGGGATGAGTACAGGAGAGGGAGGGGGGAGAGTGAGGGCTCGTAGGACTAACGTCCCACCCTATCCCCATACCCGGTGCGGCATCAGTGCGTTTGCCTGAACAATGAGATTCTATGACCGCAAAGTGAAGTTAGAAAGTGATGAATCAGTAGGGCCATCCACGAATCCTTGCACGAGTACGCGAATAAGTCCGCCGCCATTCGTGTATTCGTGTGCATCATTCGCGGGTGGCCTGTACGCTTCCTCCGTTGCGCGGGCTTCGGCTCGGCCCAACACCCTGCTTCTTGCCCTGGCTGTCTTTCTCTTGACCGCCTCCCCCGCGGCGTGGGCCGCGCCTACTGACCTGCCGCCGCGCGTCTTTCTTCCATCCGTCGCTATCGGCCCGCCGCCCCCGCACCTGGGCTACGGCGCAAACATCGCCGCCGCCGACCACGCCTCCCTTCTCCCCAACATGGGCTTTGACTGGGCTAAGGGCTTCATCTCGTGGGACGCGGTGGGCGCGGGCCCGCAATACAACTGGGTGCACGTGGACAACCAGTTGCGCCAATTCAAACCCCACGTGCCCAACGTCCTCCTGCGCATCAACGGGCCTATGCCGCCCGGCATCGGCAACCCGATCCGCTCGCCTTCCGACCTGGCTGCCTTCCGCGCTTTCACGCAGGCGTTGGCCCGCCACGTGCGGCAGGCATGGAATCCCGCCACCGTCGCCTACGAGATTCTCAACGAGCCGAACCTGAACTACGAATGGGGCGCTGCTCCCGACCCGGCAGGCTACACCGCCGTCTTGCGCGCGGGCTACGAGGGGGTCAAAGCAGGGGATTCTAAGGCGTGGGTCGTCAGTGCGGGCCTCGCGACCGGCGGGCACTACGACGACCTGGCCTTCATACGCGAGATGTACCGCGCCGGTGCGAAGCCCTATTTCAACGCGCTAGGCTCGCATCCCTACGGCGGCAGCGGGCCGCCCGACCAGAAGCAAGGCCCCGTCTATTTCCGTCGCGCCGAGGAGCAGCGCCAGGTGATGCTAGAATTCGGCGACGGGGCCAAGCCGGTGTGGGCCACGGAGTTCGGTTGGATCGTGGGTACGCCCGCCTGCAACTTCGGCTACCACGAGTGGATGAAAGTGACGGAGGCGCAGCAGGCCGATTACCTGGCCGCGGCCTACCGCTATGCCGACCGCTTCTGGCCGTGGATGGGGCCGATGTTCATCTTCAACCTGGACTTCGCCACCGTCCCCTGGTACGCCCATTGCGAGCAGATGCGTTGGTATTCTATCTACGTTCCCGGCGCGGCCCCCGGCACGCTCTCTCCCCGCCCCGCCGTCGCCGCGCTAAAAGCCGTCAGTAAACGCTCTCCCTGGCCGTAGGGAGTATCAGGGCCGCCAAGCCATCTTCTCAAAGAACCAAAGGGGCAGGACGTCGGCATCCACCACCTTGCGCACGTCGCTGCCGTCCGGCTTCATTGCATAGATGACCCAACTGCCGCTGCGGTCGGAGCGGAAGGCGATCCATTTGCCGTCGGGCGACCAGACCGGCAGCCCGTCGCTGTGGACGTCGTTGGTCAGCCGCGTCTTGCCGGAGCCATCCCGCTTGATAACGTAGATCTCAAAGTTGCCGTCATCTTTGGAGATGTAAGCCAACTGTTGGCCGTTGGGTGACCAGGCGGGCTGGCCGTCGCTGGCGCCCGTGGTCAGGCGGCGTCGCTCGCGGCTATCGGCGTGGGTGAGCCAGAGGCCGCAATCCGCGCCATAGCAGCCACGGTGCGCGATCCAGTCATCCGTAGGGCTCCAGGCGGGATATTCGCCCTTGTCAATCGCGGTCAGGCCGCTGCCGTCGGGCTTGAGGATGAACATCGTATCGCCGCCGTTAGCCACCAACCTGTCGCCGCCGGGCGAGAAGGAAGGATATGCGCCGCCTCGGATGACCAACCGCTCGCTGGAGAGGTCCGCATTGGCGATGTAGATGCCGTACTGTTCGCCCATGGCGGCAGGCCAGCCGAAATAGATGACCTGCTTGTAATTGGGCGAGAAGGCGACCTCGGTGCGCCACTCCTTCAGGAACTTGCTCTCACCGCTGGCGAAGTTGTGCTGCCACAACTCCCAGCGTTTGGCATCCCTGTTGAGAACCGAATAGAGGAGAATCCCCGTGGGCTTGGCGACCACTGGTTTCGGCGTGTTAGTCGGCGGAACCTTTGTAGGAGTCGCGGTAGGGGGGACTTTGGTGGGGGTCGCCGTGGGGAGAACAGGCGTCGCCGTCGGCGGAATCGGGGTAGGGGTTGCGGTTGGTGGCACGGGCGTCGCCGTGGGTGGCACAGGTGTCGCTGTTGGCGGAACCGGTGTGTTTGTGGGGGGAACGGGGGTTGCCGTTGGCGGGACAGGCGTCGCGGTCGGCGGGATTGGCGTCGCCGTCGCCTCCGCGACCAGTTGTGCGGTAGCCGTGGGCGGCACAGGTGTGGCGGTGGGCGCGGGGTTCGCTGAGCAGCCGGCCGCGGCTATGAGCACGAGGACGGCGAGGGCACGAAGGATCGTGCGGGCCAGACGCGAAGCGGACGAAGGCGCGTACATAGGAAACCTCCTGATGTCTCCTGTCTGGCGGGGCGTTTCACCAAAGGGGCTGGTGTCGAGGGTGCAGAACGAGGGCACAGGCGGGGAGCAGTATCGCCAAAGTGGTTCTACAAGAATGATTGTATTATACCATGATGAAAGAAACATGAAAAATATGGGGTTGGAAGATTACAGGATTTACATCTTGTCATAATATCCATAGACAACCCCCGGTGCTGGAGCGCTAAACAGCAGGCGGGCCACTCATGACGAAGGAGCGGCCCGCCGCATCAGGTATGGAGATGGATGATAATCTACGCGGGCACAGGGAAACGGTGGCAAAGCCGCAGCACCTCTTGCTGCACCTCGCGGCGCACCGTTTCATCGCCCATGTTCTTGAGGACGCGCCCCATCCAGCGCCCCACCTGGCGCATCTCTTCCGGGCCGAAGCCGCGCGTCGTTACCGCGGGCGTCCCCACGCGGATCCCGCTCGTCACTTTTGCCGGTTGCGGGTCGTAGGGGATCATGTTCTTGTTCACCGTGATCGCCGCCGCGCCGAGGGCATCCTCTGCATCCCTGCCTGTCACGCCGATGGGCCGCAAATCCACCAGTATCAGGTGGTTGTCCGTCCCGCCGGAAACGAGGCGCATCCCCTGCGCGTTCAATTCCGCCGCCAACGCTTGCGCATTGTCCAGGATGCGCTGCTGGTAGGCCCGGAACTCCGGGCGCAGCGCCTCACCAAAGGCAACTGCCTTGGCGGCGATGACGTGCATGAGGGGCCCGCCCTGTTGGCCGGGGAAGACCGCCTTATCCACTACCTTCGCTAACTCGGCCTTGCAGAAGATGGCGCCGCCGCGCGGGCCGCGCAGCGTCTTGTGGGTGGTCGTCGTGACGACGTCGCAGTAGGGGATGGGGCTGGGGTGGAGCCCCGCGGCGACGAGCCCGGCGATGTGGGCCATGTCCACCATCAGCCTGGCCCCCACCTGGTCGGCGATCTGCCGCAGGCGCGGAAAGTCTATGATGCGCGGATAGGCGCTCGCGCCGGCGACGATCAGTTTCGGCTTGTGCTCTAGCGCCAATTTTTCTATTTCGTCGTAATCAATGTATTCGGTAGCCTGGCTGACGCCATAATGCACGAAGTTGTAGATCATCCCCGACGAGTTGATCTTCGTGCCGTGGGTCAGGTGGCCGCCGTGGGCCAGTTTCATTGCCAGCACCGTGTCGCCCGGCTGGATCAGGGCCAGGTAGGCAGCGGCGTTAGCCTGCGCCCCGGCATGGGGCTGCACGTTGGCGTGGTCAGCCCCAAAGAGTTTCTTGGCCCGCTCTATGGCGAGATTCTCTACCACGTCCACCCATTCGCAGCCGCCGTAATAGCGCGCGCCCGGCAGGCCTTCGGCGTATTTGTTCGTCATCACGCAGCCGGCAGCCGCCAGCACTGCCGGGCTGACGTAGTTCTCCGAGGCGATCAGTTCAATCCCTTCGGCCTGCCGGTGTCGCTCCATCTCAATAGCAGCAAAGACCTCCAGGTCCTGCGCCCGCAGGATCGCCCGGGGGTCGGGTTGTTCGTCCCACGGCTGCAGGCCGTTGGGTGCAACCCGCGCCGTCGCGGGCGTCGTGACAACAGACATGATGTGTGCCTCCTGGGATTCAACCTGTTGCTTCAGGGGTTAACTTTTGCTCGTGGCTTTGTGGAATTCAGATGATTTCTTCGGCATGATTGTACAGAGATGGCATCTTGTCCTGCCGCAGCCTAAATTTTGTGCCATGATTGTGTCCAGTCCGTGCATCGAAGTCCACCAGTAAGTTGCTATGCTCCAATGCTAACAAAAGTTTGTCCAGACCAAACTCCTGCAGCATGAGTATCTTAGAGTAATAGAAGAACTCCGATTCACCCTCTCGTTTAACCTCTGCCTGAATGTAAAAACAGTTAAGCAACTTAGTCCCGGCCTTATGAAACAGGTCATCGAATCCCCAGTATGGCTGCGGATTCAACTCGCCCAAGCCCACTCGCTTTTCTACAGAATTAAGCCAATCCACGTGCCTCGGATCAACAACCGCGGAGTCAAATGATACAAGCACCCTTCTGGTAGCGCGGTCTATCACCACTTTGAAGCCGCGATCACTCCTGGATTGTCCATGAATGGTTTGACGGAAGCTCATCTCGTTCTCAGGATATTTCTCCCCGGCTAGCTCGTGACGCCACCCATACTTTAGCAAGAACACCCTAGGTACGAATTTGAGGGCACGAGGAGAAGGTTCCATGTGAAATAATGTTGTCAGAGACGAAGTCCCAGCGCGCTGACATTTCAGTTCCCACTCAGCAGCATTCGGAATCGGCAGGTTATTCTCTTCGATGCCAAGCAGACCTTCAAGGGTATTACCAACGCCTCCCGCGTTGCCCGGCCGAGCGCTGGGTATCCAACCTGTGTTGCGGATTTCGCGTAAGGCTTGAATAAGGGACCCTTTAGAGTAGCTTTTCATGGGGATTGGCATATTCTAAGTGGTTGTCGGATGGCATTGGGGGTCGCCAGAAGTCTAGCAAGTACTCAAAAGTGGTGCCCATTGTAATATAGTTGCTAGGCCAGCCGAAAATGCCTATTTTGTTCACGATGTTGGTTCTGTCCCAGATAATCGTGTTGCGCAACTCATATCCTCGCCGCCTCAATTCCTGTATCAATGCCAGGTGAATAGTGATTCTTTCATTCTCCCACCACATATCGGGCACATTAATGACACAATGAGCCTTTGGGCGTAACAGCGGCAGTAAGCCCGTGAAGATATCTCCCATTGCCTGGGTGTATTCATCCAATGGCATGATACCAAGGTCTCTGGGGTCTTGAGAGTATTGTTCAACTTTTCCAAGCTGACCATTCTTACGATCTCGTCTTGATTTGTTCTTTCTCGCTCTATTCAATAAATTCGCATACGGTGGTGATGTCCATATTAGACTTACAGTATTAGGCTCAACATACACAGGAATATTTCTTGCGTCGTCTAGAATGGCTATCTGTTGAGCTTGGTTGAAAAGGTTGCCGTGTGCAAGACGTTGCTCACAAAGACGAACGTATTTCTCTTGAAGATCGAAACCGATAGCATTCCTATTCAAATCTTGGGCAGCCACAAGAGTTGTCCCGCTGCCAACAAAAGGATCAATCACCAACTCTCCTTCGTGGGTGAAAAGCTGTATGATCCTTTTGGATAGTGATATAGGAAAAGTAGCGGGGTGCAACTCTTTGTCGCGGATATCTCTAGCTTCGTAGAAGAATTGCCAGACGCCAATCTGACTTTTGAGCCACTCTTTCGCTGTCATGCAATTCAAATGGCTTGGCTCGCAAGCGCAGGTCTTTACGTGATTTATCGTGACCCGTGTTCGGTATAGTTCGTTGGTCTCGTTAACTACGCGAGGCAGTGCTAGTTCCAGCATTGTATCTTTCTCCGAGTTCATAAAGAAGACAATGATATGCTATCCTAGAAATAGGATACCATCTAGCCTACGTTTTGTCAATGATATTCATACAGAACGGGCGTTCTGAGCGGTCATCTCCCGTATTTCTCTAATGGGTCAAGGTGTGGTAAAATAGAAATATGAATCGTGTAGAAGAACGGCCCCGGCTGGGCGTCATAGATGCTATCTCGGCCGGGTTTTCTATCGTGAGCCGCAACCCCTGGCTCATAGTGCTCCCCGTCCTGCTGGACGTGGGGTTGTGGCTGGGGCCACGGCTTTCTATTCGTGGGCTTCTGGCCCCGCTCCTTTCCACGATGGCCGTCACGGCGGCGGCCTCACCCGAATACCAGTCGGCCAGCGAAATGAGCCGCCGGTTTCTGGAGCAGATGGCCGACCATCTGAACCTCTTGTCGCTCCTGGCGAACGGCCTCTTAGGCTTCCCCAGCCTAATCTCCGGGCAGGGGCCTGATGTGCCGGTGCTGGTAGAGGGTGCCGGGCGTGCTGTGGATGTGGAGAGCGGTGCCGGCGCGCTGGGCCTTGTCGTTATTCTGATTCTCGCCAGCCTCCTTATCGGCGGCATCTATCTGATGTTTATCGGCCAAAGGGTGCGGGATGAAGTCCCGGCCCAGAATTTCTGGCAGCGCACCGGGCTTATTTGGGCGCGTCTGACGCTCCTTAGTTTCGCTCTCTTTGTGGCCGGGATTCTGCTGACGTTGCCCTTGGGTCTCTTACTCGCTCTGCTGAGCCTGGTCGCGCCAGGCGCAGCCGCCATCGGCAGTAGCATGGTCGTCGTGCTGGCTGTCTGGGTCGTGGTCTGGCTCTCCATCGCCCTTTTCTTCGCCGTGCCCGCCATCATACTGGACGAGGTCGGGGTCGGCAATGCCGTCTGGCGCAGCGTCAATGTGGTCGGGCGTAACTTCTGGCCCACCATCGGCCTCATTCTGCTCAGTTTCTTCCTGAGCCTGGGGTTTTCTGTCATCTGGCAGCGCATCGGCGTAACGCCGTTGGGTCTGGCGGTGAGCATCGTCGGCAACGCCTACATCGGCAGCGGCCTGGTCGCAGCCACGTTGGTTTTCTACGGCGACCGGCGGCGGCGCTGGCTGGAATCGCCGCTGGCACAGCGGAAGATGTAACCGGCCCTCACCCACCCCCTGCCCCCTCCCTCTCCCAACTTTGGCCGCGAAGCGTCCCGCACGCGGGGGAGAGGGAGGGGATTGGGGAGAGTGAGGGCTCCCGATAGAGTTGGAGATTGGGACGTATGGCGGACGTGCGAGAGAACTTACCTGAAACTTACGATGCCAGCAAAATCACCGTCCTGGAAGGGCTGGAGGCGGTGCGGCGGCGGCCCGGCATGTACGTGGGCTCCACCGACCTCCGCGGCCTGCACCATCTGGTCTTTGAGGTGGTGGACAACTCCATTGACGAGGCACTGGCCGGCGTCTGTGACCGCATCCTCATCACCATCGGCAAGGATAACGTTGTTACGGTGGAGGATAACGGGCGCGGCATCCCGGTGGGCATCCACCCGCAGACGGGCCGGCCCGCGCTGGAAGTAGTGATGACGATGCTGCACGCGGGCGGCAAATTCGGCGACGGCGGCTACAAGGTCGCTTCGGGGCTGCACGGCGTCGGCGTCAGTGCGGTGAACGCGCTCTCCGAATGGCTTGAGTCACGGGTCAAGCTGAACGGCAAGTTGTATCGCCAACGCTACGAGCGCGGGAAGCCCGTGACGCCAGTGGAAGCCATCGGTACGGCCACCGGCACAGGGACAATCCAATCCTTCCTGCCCGATACCCAGATATTCAAGAGCGGTATAGATTACAAGTTTGAGGCATTATCTCAACGCTTCCGCGAGATGGCCTTCCTCACTCGCGGCCTCACCATCCGCTTCCGCGACGAGCGAGACGAGCGGGAGACTTCCTTCTATTTTGAGGGAGGCATCACTTCCTTCGTCCGCTACCTGAACAAGAATCGCACGGCTGTCCATCCGCCTTTCTACGTCGGCAAGCAGGCCAACGGCAATCAGGTGGAAGCCGCCATCCAATACACCACCGACTACAGCGAGTCGGTCTATGCCTTTGCCAACAACATCAACACGGTGGACGGCGGCACGCACCTCACCGGCTTCCGCTCCGCGCTCACCCGTACATTGAACGATTACGCGCGCAAGGGCGGTCTGCTGAAAGACAACGAGGCCAACTTCGCGGGCGAGGACGTGCGCGAGGGGCTGACGGCCATCATCTCGGTCAAGTTGCCGGAACCCCAGTTTGAGAGCCAGACCAAGGCTAAACTGGGGAATGCCGAGGTCAAGGGCCAGGTTGAATCGGTTGTCTCCGAGGCTTTTGCGGCCTTCCTGGAAGAGAACCCGCGCGAGGCTAAGTCCATCATCGAGAAGTGCCTGACTTCGGCACGAGCGCGCGAGGCCGCCCGCCAGGCGCGCGACCTGGTGATTCGCAAGAGCGCGCTGGAGAGCATGACGCTCCCCGGCAAACTGGCCGACTGCTCGGACCGCGACGCGGAGCGGACGGAGTTGTTCGTGGTGGAGGGCGACTCCGCGGGGGGCTCGGCGAAACAGGGCCGCGACCGGCGTTTCCAGGCTATCCTGCCACTGCGGGGCAAAATTCTGAACGTGGAGAAGGCGCGCCTAGACAAGGTCCTCTCCAACGCGGAGGTGCGCGCGCTCATCACCGCGCTGGGCTCCGGCGTGGGCGACCAGTTTGACCTGAACAACCTGCGCTATGGCCGCATCTGCCTGATGACCGATGCGGACGTGGACGGCAGCCACATCCGCACCTTGCTCCTGACCCTCTTCTTCCGTTTCATGCGCGGCATCATTGAGAACGGACGCCTCTATATCGCGCAGCCGCCCCTCTATCGTATCCAGGCGGGCAAAGAGGCGCGTTACGTCTATTCCGACGCCGAGAAGGACGCGCTGGTGAAGAGTTGGAATGGCAAGAACGTCACCATCCAACGCTACAAGGGCCTGGGCGAGATGAACCCGGAGCAGTTGTGGGAGACGACGATGAACCCCGCCAACCGCGTCTTGCTCCAGGTGACTATTGAAGATGCGACGGAGGCAGACCGCACCTTTGATATGCTCATGGGCTCGGCGGTGCCGCCGCGCAAGCGGTTTATCCAGACGCACGCGAAGAGCGTAAGAAACTTGGATGTCTGAAGAACTCTCTCTTTGTCATCATTGCACACCCTTGAAAGATGTGTTATAATATGTAATCAATGAAAGAATTGTCAAGGGGGCGCTATGGCACAGCCACGAGAGTTAATAGAGAACTTGACCGATACTGAACTGGTAACTATTGAGGAAGCCGCCAGACTTTTGCGAATCTCCCCAGTGACCGTATGGAGGATGATTAAAAGCGGTGATCTGCCTGCCCTCCGTATAGGCAGAAAGACTCTAAGGATCAGAAAGTCGGATTTACTGGCGATCATCCAGCCGGCGATTGAGCAGGAATCCCAACCTCTTTCTACTCTTGAGCAAACCGAAGCGATGCCCGAAGTGAGTCAAGAGGAGCGCCAGCAAGCGGCCTATCGGATTCTGCAAAGACGGGAGGAGATCGGCCCCATCAATATCTCGGTCACCGAACTCATTCACGACGGACGCATTAGATGAACGTGATCGTAGCGGATGCCTCGGTGATGCTTAAATGGCAGTTGCGAGACGAGGAAAACACGGAGCAGGCCGACAGAATACTCCGAGATCTCACACAGAGGAAAATTCGGATCATTGTACCAAATCTCTGTTTGTACGAGGTTGTCAACGGCATCCGCACCGCTGTTACCAGGGGACGTCTGAGCCGGGCCCAAGGACGACGAGCAATTGAGGACTTTCTCCTAATCGGTGTGAATCTTTATCCCTTTCGTCCATTGGCTCC
>JADYZS010000162.1 GCA_020853075.1 Anaerolineae bacterium
GCATAGCTACGGTTGTGCATGGGCGGGGTAAGCCAGGGGGTGAAGCGGTATAGGGGGGCCGCGAGCAAACCTGTCAGGCCCACGTTAGCCAGGCTACTGGTCGCGCTGGCCGAGCGCGCCAGGTTATAGATATCAAATACAGTGCCAAAACCGAACCAGATGGCAGATAAGGTGATGAACCACTTGATATGGGCCCACACGGTTGATACAGAAGGAACGAAATCGTTCCAGATTGTGACGGCTATCAGCAGAGCGGTGTTGAGCAGGAGCAGATCTACAAGGACAAGGAAAAGCCTGCGCTCGGCTGTGGTCAGATTCCAGGCCGATCGTGCACGGGGCAAACGTCGTCTATCAGTGAGGGCAGATGCCAGCGGATACTTCACGCTCTCAGAGTTCACAACCGTTCTCTCCTCTGGTTTCTAGATCGGAAGGTTTCACAATCTTTGCGGATATGGGCGACCAACAGGTTTGTTACTGGGCGTTTGCCTACGAACCGTTTGATACATTCTGAACAACGCCTCGGTCTCTTCGTTTCGGCGTGCATCGTACCAGGCTCGCCCCGCCATGCCCATCTGGGCGAGGCGTTCAGGGTCGCTCAACATGTCGTCCAGGCGACGAGCCAGAGCCGCGGGATGGCCAGGCTCTATTATGTAGCCGGTCTCCCCGTCCTGCACGTATTCGGGAAGAGCACCCGTGCGGGTGACAATGACCGGCTTACGGAAGTAGTAGGCCGCGGCGACCAGAGCCGACTGGGTTGCATCTATGTAGGGTAACACAACCAGACCGCAACGCCGGAAGAGGTCTATGGCTTCTGCATCGTTAATCAAGCGATTGTGCAACTCTAGCCGTTCGGGTAAGGGCCCTGCCCAGAAATCGGCCAGGTTTCCGGGCCCCGCCATCACCAGGGCTGGGAGCGTGCTGCCGCCGTTCAACATCTCACAGGCCGTGAGCAGATACTCCACACCTTTGTAGCGCTCTAGCCGACCGAAGAAGAGGGCCCAGCGCTGGTATTCCACTGAGTCAAGCGAGGCAGATGATGGTGGTGTTTGCGTATTGCCCAGGAAAAGATGCAGGAGCGGCGTGTAGGTCACCCGCTCGGGCGATATTCCTGATGCGATTAAACGATCACGGTAGGTCTGCCCATGTACCAGAATGTGATGAGCGGACCGGATGATGAGCCTGTTCCAGATCTTGAGAAGAGCACCGTAGCGGGTGCCGTGGTGGGGATCAAGATCGTGGAGTGTGTGAATGACGCGAATGCCGCGACCGGCCAGCACCTGCACCAGATGGTGGTTCCACAGATGGGGGCCGCTAAAGTGGACCAGATCGGGCCGTAACCCGAGGATCTCCCGTCGTGTTTTGCCCAGGTCGCGCAGATGCAAACTCTCCGTGGAGAAGCCCGTGTTTGTGGTGGTCAGAGGCGTGTGAATCGCAACGGTGGGCGCGTAGCGGTCTCGCGGATAGCGCGTGGTGGTTACCAGATGGACGTCGTGGCCTGCCTGGACCATACGGTTGGCAAGGTCCGCCGTGTACTGGTGCATACCGAACGTTGGCGACAACAGAACGTAACAGATACGCATGGGACCGTTTCTTCAGACCTTGATAACATGATTTCTCAGCCACTACATACCTGATTGAGACCCCTCTATATCATGCACATTCAGTGTACGACCCATATACTCCTTTGTCAACGGGTTAGGGCTTACAGTTGGCTTACAATGAAGATGATGTATGGGCACTTCTCTAATCGGAGGGTAGCCGGAGAACAGACAGATGGAGCGGGGGCGAGTGGCTGCGGAAGTTAAGATCTTCGCGCTTTTCGGCAATGCCCCGGTTTAGGGCATCATGGGCGCCTCAGAGCGTAAATCTTCAAGGTTGGGCCAGGGCGATCAAATCGCCATAGTGAAGTGTAGGGCCCGTAGATCTGGTCAAACTCAAAGGGCGGCTCGCTGTTGCCTTTATGGGGACGTATTTCCTGCATCCGTTCTAGGTGATTATCCAGCCAGGCATAGAACTCCCGCCTTTCGGAATCCACGTCAGCATACACCAGGGGAATCCGATAGATAAAACTGCTGGCAATCAAGTAGTCAAACCCGTTCTCGTAGTACCACTCAATGGGGTGCTCGTAAAGCCCGGTGCCACCCACGTCCAGCACATCATAGACGTTCTTGCCGTTGGGCACGGCCCTCTCCGGTGTTGACAGCGGTGGCCCATGTACGGGCCAATCAACGGCGATCTTTGCACCAGCGGGAATGTGTAATTCAATCCATTCCTTCGCGAGGGTGCGAGTATCCTGGCGGGTCAGGAGCGCATCGTGGCGGATGCTATACGCCAGCGGCTGGGCGATGGCTAGTGCAGCCAGGGCGACGATCACTCCTTGCGCCAGGCCGTTCCGCTTGACTCTAAACCGGGTTACCAGGGCGATCAAGATCTCGGCGGCAGATAGCGCGACGAACGGCATCATAGCCAGCGCGTAGCGGGCGAAATAGTGGCTGGTCGCGCCCATGAACGCGAAGTAGATTATCGGGAAGGAGAGCAGCAGCATCCTCGTCCCGTCGCGCTCCCGTATTGCGATAGCCAGTTGTTGCAGCCCTCCCACCAGACCGAGGACCACCAAGATAAGCCCCATCCCGTACACGAGCGTTTCTCCGTAGAATAGCCAGCCGGGGAGCGTATCTACTTGCCACGTTCCGAACCCACCGGCCTGACCGGCGGCTTGCTGGTTGATGGCTTCGCGCAGGTAGGGCGCTGGATTGTAGAGGATCTGCGGTGAGCCAAGAACAAAACCCGAACCGAAGGATAGGATGGTGAACAGGGCGATCCTGTTCGGAATCTTGCCAGCTATCTTATCCCTGGTCTTAGCCTGCATCCAGATGCCGAATCCGGCCAGGGTGATGGCAATGGGGAAGGCCGACCATTTCATGGCGACGGCCAATCCTCCGCTCAGGCCCGCCAGATAAAGGTAGCGGCGTTTGCCCTGGCAGTCACTGGCGACGGCAAGCATCACCGTCAAGACCACGAAGAAAGCCATGGCGATATCGGGCACGGAATGATGGGAATTCCGCACGTGCAGGAAACTCGCGGCGAGAAGTCCTGCTGCCGTCAGGCCCACCGCGGGCCCTTTGCTCATCTTGCCCAAGAGATATACCGCCAGAACCGTCATTGTGCCCAGGATGGCGCTGGTCAAGCGCCCTAAGAGATAGAAGATGGTAGGATCGGTGCGGTAGGCGACCTCAAATTCCTGGGGCGAGGCGAAAAGGCCGAGAACCTTGCCGGTTACGTAATAACAGGCGTACTCAATGAAAAGGATATTTGAGAATCCTGTAGGTGCGTAGGGCGGGTTGTTGATGACCCCTGCCCCCAACTTCAGGGCCGTGTTCACGTAGAAATGCTCGTCATAGTGATAAACGTAGGGCAGCCCAAAGCCGATGCCCCCCAGACGCAGGGCCAGGGCGGCGAAGAGTATCCCAGCGAGAAGCACAGGTTCAAACCGTTTGGGGTTCATTGTAGCACCAGGGGAAGCGAGTTGTTCATGGTAGAGGATTTGGGGCGACACTACATCTCAGGGAGCTCGGCCAGAAGCTGACGGTAGGTACGCGCCCGCGCCGATAGAGACGATGAGAAAGGCGCGCCCATCGTGGCAACGAGCAGACGGGGCCCATAGGCCAGACGCAACAGGCCTTTGAAGCGGTTGGCCCGCGGCTCGCCACCGTACTTGCGATAGAATTGTATCTTGCTGCGGTATAGGGCCAGATACATCCTCTGGGCAACCTGCCGAGAGCTGGCCTCGCCATGGTGAATCACTTTTGCCTCGGGCACCCACCAGCATTGCCAGCCTGCCTGGGCCAGCCGGTAGCAGAGATCCACTTCTTCCGTGTACATGAAGTAGGACTCGTCTAGCAGCCCCACCAGGTTAAGGGCCTCGCGCCGCAGGAGCAGACAGGCACCTTTGATGACCTCCACCTGCCGTGGCGCACGGTCGTCCCAGCGATGCATAGGATACGTGGCCCGTGGCGAGATCCGCTCCAAAAAGAGGAGTCGCCAGAACTCGCGTCCAGGCGTCAGCATAGGATGGCACGAAGGTTGCAGGCTACCGTCGGTGTTCAGCAAACGAGGCCCCGTGGCGCCAACCTTGGGGTGAGAGTCCATGAAGGCAAGGAGCGTCTCAAGAGCACCCGGCTGCACCTCGGTATCGCTGTTGAGCAGCATGACGTAGTGGCCCCGCGAGGGGGGGATGACCTGGTTGTTGGCGCGGGCAAACCCGACATTTTCTTTGTTTTGCACCAAGTGAACCTGGGGGAAACGTTGGCTCACCACCTCGGCGCTGCCGTCAGAGGAGGCGTTGTCCACTACGAAAACCTCGCATGAGCAGGGCTTCTGGAGAGACTCCTGTCCCTGACTTTGAGATGGAAGATACAGCGATCTCAGGCATTGCGCCAGCAGTTCCCGCGTATTCCAGTTGACAACGATGATGGACAGATCGGGTTCAGGCATGTTACCTTTGGGTTTCCTGGATGGCGATTCGTTCCAGGGAGAGGAGTCCCCCCAGGAATAACCACACCAAGATACTGGCTTGAAAACCGGGGAACCCGATATTATAAACGAAGGGCAGGATCCAGTCCGCAAAGAGCATGATGGCTAAAGACGCGGCCCAGGCTGCCAACATGCTGTTTACGTAGGCTGAGGAAAAGCCCTCCCTGAACCGCGACCGCAACCGCCACCCCAACCAGGCCGCTTCTACGGCAAACCACAGGAAAAGCGCCAACCCGACAAGGCCGCCTGGAGAGAATAAGTCC
>JADYZS010000163.1 GCA_020853075.1 Anaerolineae bacterium
CGCCCCGGAAGAGAGGGTCGGGCGCTAGCTCTCCGTCAGCGCGGCCTCAAAGTGGCTTTTCGTGGAGATCTTCTTGAAACGATCTCCGCCGGATTCGTCCAGGAGGAAGCAGGCAAAGGAGCCGGACTCAGGGTAGGCTACCTCGGCGTCCTGGTCAAACCAGGCATCTCCCAGCATCTCGCTCAGAGGAACCAGCCTGTCGTCCTTCAGCAACTCCGCAGCGGTGGCGTGGTGCTCGTTCCCGCTGTGGTCAAGACAGACGGCGATCCCCTCGCCCAAGAGGGCCTCGCTCGCGTCGCCCAACGCCTGGTAGGTGATGACGTGGGTCATCTCGTGGCCCAGGCTCTGGTGCTCGCGGGCAGAAATCCACCAGGCGTGGACCTCGCTCGCCTCGGTGATGGCGAAGCCAGCCTCGCGCGCCGTCGCCCGGTAGAGCGATTCTTTGGATGGATAAAGGTACATCGTGATCACACCGTCGTAGTCCACCCCCAGCGCCTTTACGTTCTCGTTGAAGACCTGTTCGTGGTCGTCGGCGATGGTTTCAATATCGTCGGCCACGTAGGTATCGGGCAGGAAATAGAAGGTGAAGTGCTCGCTGTCGTAGGTCAGCCACTCCTCATAGACCGGAGCCTCGTCAAAGTCTGCTATACGGAGGCTCTCCACGATAGCCCGGAACTCCGGCTCCAGGGCGGGATACCCCTTCTCCGGGGCCCAGGCCAGCAGGAGATAGCCCACGCGGTTGCGCACGGCTCCCGCCAGGAGGCCGCGATACGGGTCGCCCTTCACGCGAAAACTCTGCTCCAGCCAAACGGCGGGGTAGCCGCTGAGGGTCGTTTCTCTCTGGGATAGTTCCTCGTAATCTTCCCACGCCCCGGCCAGGAAGTCGGAAATCTCTTTTACCAACGATTCAGCCGAGAGAGCCTTAATCTGCAAAGAGATCGCCAGGGCTGCGTTTCCCTCCTCGTCGGCCCAGAACTGCATCTCGGAGCGGGAGCGGTGCGGTGTCCAACTTTTGGGATACGTGAGGGAGAAGAAGCCCTCCGGGTCGTTGTAGGTGGCCCGGCGCGCCGTGGCGGAAGGAGTCTTCTGGGCCAGGAGGGTGGTGGGGGCGGTCGGCGGCGGCTCCGTCGCGGTAGGCACGGGCGTATTCGTGGGTGCGGGCGATGGCGTAGGCGTAGCCGTAGGCTCGGGCGGGCCCGTAGGGGTCGGCAGGGGCAGCGGCGTGTTGGTAGGGGGAGCCGTCGGCGTGGGCGAAGGAACCTGCGCCGTCTGGGTGGCGAAGATGTTGGCGGCGATCTTCGTGCCCAGGGCCGCCTCGTCGGGCCGGGCGGAACCGCATCCGCCCATCGCCACGGCGGCGACGAATCCAAGAACAAAGACGAGGCAGAGAGGACGTGTCGTGTGCATCTTGGCGCTCCTTGCTGGCGATGTTGTACTTGCGCACACTTTCCCAATCACGAGTATATGCCTTCTCCGGCCCGTTGTCAATCGCTTGCGCACCCGTTTTGATGAACTTCACCTGGCACTTTCTTGACAGACGATGCCCTCTAATGATACGCTTCATACGCATAGGGGAGGCCACGATGATCGCGCTCAACCATCTGCAAAAGGTCGTGGGGCAGGACACGGTGCTGGACATCGCAGCCCTCACCCTCGGCGCGGGCGAGATCGCCGCGATCATAGGGCCAACCGGCAGAGACAAAACGATCCTGATTGATCTCTTCACAGGACGGGCCCGCCCCACCGCAGGCTCGATACGGGTGGCCGGTCTGGACCCCGCCCACGACCGGGCCGCGTTGAGCCGCCAGATGGGCATCCTCTTCGCCGAGAACAGCCTCTACGACCGCCTGACGGTCAAGGCCAACCTGGAATTTCACAGGCGGCTGCACGGCCTGCCGCCCGCGCGAGCCCACGAGGTATTGTCGCAGGTGGGCCTGACCGACCATGCCGCTATACCGGCCGGCAAACTCCCCGACGGCCTGGCTCGCCGCCTGGCCTTTGGCCGCGCCCTCCTGCACTATCCGCCGGTTCTTCTCCTGATAGAACCTTTTGCCCGGTGCGATACCGCCTCCGCCGACCTCCTGGCCCGCCTCCTGCGGGAGTTGGCTGCCTGGGGAACCACCGTCCTCATCCTGGCGACAGAGCCAACCGGCCTGGCCGACCTGTGCCAGATGATTTACGAGATGGAGCAAGGGCGCATCGTGCGCTCGTATAATCCCCAGGATGAGCGCCAGGGCGATCTCCCCTTCAAGATCCCGGCCCGGCTGGAAGCGAAGGTAGCCCTTCTCAACCCTTCCGATATTCTCTATGCCTCCGCCGAAGGGGATCGCACCTATCTGCACACCGCCGAGGGCCAGGTTCCCACCCATCTGAACCTGGCCGAATTGGAAGAACGGCTGGCCCGCAGCGGCTTCTTCCGGGCGCACCGGGCCTATCTGGTGAACCTCCAACGGGTCAAAGCGGTTATCCCCTATACCCGCGATAGCTTCACCCTCGTTCTGGACGATCCCGCCAGCACCGAGATCCCCCTCAGCAAGACCTCCGCCCGCGAACTGCGCGAGTTGCTCGGCTATTAACCTCAGGCTTACCGCCGAGAGCGCGGAAAACGCAGAGGCAAAGGCGTAGCGGGAAATCTGTGATACAATCTTTCTAAGGAGATGATAGCATGGAAACCAAACGGCTCTACCGTTCCCGCTCAGATCGCCTCCTCTTTGGCGTCTGCGGCGGGCTGGGCGAATACACCGGGATTGACCCCACCATCATCCGCCTCGTATGGGTGCTGGTGAGTGTGCTCATGGGGTTGGGCCTGGGCGGGTTGATCGTCTATCTCATCGCCTGGGTGATCATCCCAGAGACGCCGGAGGCTTGACCGCTTCCCAAACCCTAAGAACCTATCCGAAAAATACAGGGGTTTGATTTCTGGTCAGCGGATAGGTAGCAGATTAGCGGATAATCCTCTCACAGACAGGAGTTATCCGCTAATCTGTTACGCCGCAGGCATCCGCTGACGCCTTAGGTTAGATGGCCCGGCGTTCTCCGCGCCAGTAGAAGAAGAGAGCCAGAGCCCATAGCACGAAGATGAACCCCACGTACAACC